>JASLES010000513.1 GCA_030151005.1 Silvimonas sp. | reverse complement strand
GCAGGTGTAGAAACCACACTCGTAGCCCCGACGGTGCCGAAGGCGTGGATCCGGGGTTGCACCGCTCACAATATCGATGCCCCCATTCCCAGCATCCCACCCGCACCAGAATATTGTTCTTGCTCTTATCGCCATCCCGGTTTCTCGCTGCGCTTTATCCGGGCTACGATTCTGCACTACGAATCTAAATTATCATTCTCTTGCTGGTCGTTATTATCGGGTTTTGCATCACCATTCCACCATCTGAGAAACTTAATTAAGCCCCAAACTGTGAGCACCAACCCCACGATCACCACGCCAAGATCGAGAAACATCGCAGCGCCACTCTGTCGATCTGCGGGAATGGAATCAAGCCCGTAGAAAACAAGTATTGGTCCGGCGATGATGTTGGGCAACAGTGCGTAAATCATTTTCTCTCCGCAGTAAAAGCTAGTCTTGGAAAAGAAAAAGCCGCATAAAGCGGCTTTTTCCAATCAAACACCAACAACCATCAATCCCAGCTCAACGCCCCACCCGTTTGATATTCGGTCACGCGGGTTTCGAAGAAGTTCTTTTCCTTCTTCAGGTCGATCATTTCGCTCATCCACGGGAACGGGTTGTTCACGCCGGGGAACATGGCTTCCAGGCCAATCTGTTGCAAGCGGCGGTTGGCGATAAAGCGCAGGTATTCCTTGAACTGGGCGGCGTTCAGGCCCAGTACGCCGCGCGGCATGGTGTCTTCGGCGTAGGCGTATTCCAGTTCAACGGCTTTCTTGAAGAGTTCGTAGATTTCGTTCTTGAATTCTTCGGTCCACAGTTGCGGGTTTTCTTGCTTGATGGTGTTGATCAGGTCAATGCCGAAATTGCAGTGCATAGACTCGTCACGCAGGATGTACTGGTACTGTTCTGCGGCACCGGTCATCTTGTTCTGGCGGCCTAGCGCCAGGATTTGCACAAAGCCGACATAGAAGAACAGGCCTTCCATGATGCAGGCAAAGACAATGATGGAGCGCAGCAATTGCTGGTCAGTCAGTTGCGTGCCGGTTTTGAATTCCGGGTCGGTCAGCACGTTGATGAACGGGATCAGGAATTCATCTTTGTCGCGGATGGATTTCACTTCCTGGTAGGCGTTGAAGACTTCGCCTTCGTCCAGGCCCAGGCTTTCCACGATGTATTGGTAGGCATGGGTGTGAATGGCTTCGTCAAACGCCTGGCGCAGCAAGAACTGGCGGCATTCCGGGCTGGTGATCTGGCGATAGGTGCCCAGCACGATGTTGTTGGCAGCCAGCGAGTCTGCGGTGACAAAGAAGCCCAGGTTACGCTTGACCAGACGGCGTTCGTCTTCGGTCAGGCCGTTGGGGCTTTTCCACAGTTCAATGTCGCGCTGCATGTTCACTTCTTGCGGCATCCAGTGGTTGGCACACTGGGCCAGATATTTTTCCCATGCCCACTTGTGCTTGAACGGCACCAGTTGGTTGACATCGGTGGTGCCATTGATCACGCGCTTGTCTGCGGCGTTAACACGGTTGCTGGTGGCAGCAGCCGGGGCGGCAGCATTAGCAGGCGCGGCCGGCTGGGCGCTCTTGGGGGCGATGATGTCGTCGTCAAAACTCAGCATGGGTCTGCTTTCCTCTATTACCAATCTTCAAAAATATTGCAAAAGGCAGCCGGCAAGCCGGTTGCGCGTCTGGGGCCTGATCAGGTCAAGGCCGTAAAGCGCGCGCCGTTACTGCGCGGGCTGCGCTGTCTGGGTTGCTGCAGCGGGCTGCGGCAATCGAATCTGGATATTGCTGGTATCCGGTACGCCCCACATTGTCTTGATGTGGTTGAAGTCCCGGTTATGTGCATCTTTCAGCGTGGCGGTAGGCTGAAAATTCACGTCTACGTGTACTTCGCCCAGGTAAACCACGTCTCCGGCTTTGACATCAAACCCCTGGTTGAGCGGCAGGCGGCCAATGCGCCGGCTCATGTCCATGCCCGGGTTACCCCAACGGGTCCAGGTGTCGGTCATGGTGTAGTGGCCTGGCACCAGGGTGAGCAGATGTAACTGGCCGGTGGTGTCCGGTATGTCACCCGCATCGCGGATGTAGTTCGTGTTATTGGCAAAAAACTCTTTGCGGCCCCACGGGCCTTCGACCACCACGCTGGTTACGGTGGTGTCGTGGTCCAGGCTGTTGAAAGTCACAGCCAGCACACCATAGGCCTGCCCTGCCGGGGGCACCATCACGCCGCTGGTCGCCACTTGCGGCCGCGCCGCACAGGCACTCAACAGGCCGATACAACACAGCAACATCAAGCGCTTGAACATGACCGGGCCTCTGGGCATACCTGTAACAGGTATTGGACTCTTTTAATGGTGGATTGTTGCGGCCCACAGCCCGGCCAGATGGCCGGGCTGTGGTGGGTCATGCCTTTATTGGCAAGCCTCGCACTCTTCAAAGCCAGGATCACCCGGGCGCAGGTAGCAAGCGGCGCCTTCGGCTTCCGGCATGGCAGCCACCGGGGCGGCTGCGATCGGTGCGGCTGCGGGGGCTGCGCTGCCAGCGCTGCTTGCAGCAGAGAGGCCACCATCTACCGGTACGGCGTTCAGTTCGCCGCCACGGCCGGTCGATTTTTCTGCACTGGTTGCGGCCAGGGTACGCAGGTAATAGGTGGTCTTCAGGCCACGCAGCCAGGCGTGCTTGTACAGTTCGTCCAGCTTCTTGCCCGATGCGCCGGCCATGTAGATGTTCAGGCTTTGGGCCTGGTCAATCCACTTCTGGCGGCGGCTGGCGGCTTCTACCAGCCATTTCGGGTCCATTTCAAACGCGGTGGCGTACTGTTCGCGCAGATCAGCCGGAATGCGGTCGATGCGAGAGACAGAACCGTCGAAATACTTGAGGTCAGAGATCATGACTTCATCCCACAGACCGCGTTCTTTCAGATCGTGCACCAGGTGTTCGTTGATGACGGTGAACTCGCCAGACAGGTTCGATTTCACGAACAGGTTCTGGTAGGTCGGTTCAATCGAGGCATCGACGCCCACAATGTTAGAGATGGTGGCAGTCGGGGCGATGGCCAGGCAGTTGCTGTTACGCATGCCGTAGGTGGCAATGCGCTCACGCAGCGGTGCCCAATCCAGCTTGTAGCTGTTGTCCACTTCCAGGTAGCCACCGCGCTCTTCGGCCAGCAAGGCGTTGGAGTCTTGCGGCAGGATGCCACGATCCCACAGGCTGCCCTTGTAGCTTGGGTAGGTGCCACGCTCTTGCGCCAGTTCAGTGGAAGCCCAGTAGGCGTGATAGGCGATGACTTCCATCGACTCGTCAGCAAACTGGATAGCGGCATCCGATGCGTACGGAATACGCAGCATGTGCAGCGCGTCCTGGAACGCCATCAGGCCCATGCCCACCGGGCGGTGCTTGAGGTTAGAGTTACGTGCCTTGCGTACGGCGTAGTAGTTGATGTCGATCACGTTATCGAGCATACGCATGGCGGTCTTGACCGTGCGACCAATCTTGTCGGCGTCCAGCTTGCCGTCTTTGATGTGGTTAGCCAGGTTCACAGAGCCCAGGTTACATACGGCGATTTCGCTATCGTTGGTGTTCAGCGTGATTTCTGTGCACAGGTTGGAACTGTGGACAACGCCAACGTGATTCTGCGGGCTGCGGATGTTGCTCGGGTCCTTGAAGGTAACCCACGGGTGACCCGTTTCGAACAGCATGGTCAGCATCTTGCGCCACAGGGTCAGCGCCGGCAGTTTCTTGACTACGCGCATTTCGCCACGGGCGGCTTTTTCTTCGTAACGAACGTACGCTTCTTCAAACTTCTTGCCGTACAGGTCGTGCAGATCCGGTGCTTCAGACGGGCTGAAGAGGGTCCAGTCCGAACCTTCCATCACGCGCTTCATGAACAGGTCAGGAATCCAGTTGGCGGTGTTCATGTCGTGGGTACGACGACGATCATCACCGGTGTTCTTGCGCAGTTCCAGGAATTCTTCGATGTCGGC
>JASLES010000477.1 GCA_030151005.1 Silvimonas sp. | reverse complement strand
CAACAGCCTGCTGGCCCATGGCATCCGACCCAATACCTCGACCAACAAAGTACGGCTGGCGCAATACATCTCGTTCACGCCTGCCGACGAAGAAAACACTGAATTGCGGGACTGGCGCATCGGGAGTTGGTATCGCCGTGAACCTGCACGCGGGTACGCCTTTCCAGGCGATCCGCGCAACTGGGAGCAAACCCGCTATCCGCGCGCTGAACTGAGCCCCTTGGGGGAAAAAGTCCTTGGCCTGCGCCGCTGGGCGGACGATGGCCTGGCCGTCGACCCCGCCACGCTGCCCGGATAAGCATCGCCAGCTTTCGTTTTCACAGCCAGTTTGCCCTTCAGCCCCACTATATTGCGGGGCTTTTTTTCGGGGTGCGGGCAACAAAAAAGCCACCGGTTGCGGTGGCTTTTTTGTTGGGTCAGACGGCCTGTCAGGCAGCGGGTTTGGCGGCATCCTTAGAGCTAAAGAACGCATCCGAGAAAAATTCATCTTCCGGCAAGCCACGCGCCACAAAGTTTTTATAAGCCGCTTCCACCATTACCGGCGCGCCGCAGGCATACACTTGCCACGCCGCCATGGTGCCAAAATCATCCATCACGGTTTCATGCACAAAGCCTGTACGGCCCGTCCAGTTGTCTTCTGGCGCCGGCTCAGACAATACCGGAATGTACTTGAAGTTGGGGTAATCTTTGGCCCACTGTTCCGGCAGTTCTGGCATATACAGGTCACGCAGGCTGCGCGCCCCCCAGTACAACACCATCTGGCGCTCGATACCCTTGTTGAAGGCGTGTTCCAGAATGCCCTTGATTGGCGCAAAACCTGTGCCGGTCGCGACAAAGATAATCGGCTTTTCGCTGTCTTCACGCAGAAAGAACGAGCCCAACGGGCCGGTAAAGCGCATGATTTCGCGCTCTTTCATCTCGTTCCAGACATAGTTGGCAAACTCGCCGCCGGGCATGCAGCGGATATGCAATTGCAGGTATTCATCATCATGCGGCGCGTTGGCAATGCTGAAGCTGCGCTTCTTGCCGCCCTTGGTGTGCAGGTCGATGTACTGCCCCGCCAGGAACTGCAAGCGTTCTGTCGTTGGCAGTTTGAACGACAGCACCGCCACATCGTGCGAGATTTTTTCAATCTTCTGCACCCGGCAAGGCAGCGTCTTGATCTGGATATCCTTGGTGGCGCTTACTTCACGGCATTCCACCGTGATATCGCCCTCTGGCACCGCGCAACAATACAGCGCCATGCCGCGCTCACGTTCCATATGGGGCAGCGCGGATTCTGCGTAGCCGTCCGGGTAGCTCACCTGGCCATTCACTACTTGGCCTTTGCAGGCACCGCAAGCACCGTTCTTGCAGCCGTACGGCATACTAAAGCCGGCGCCAATGGCGGCATCCAGAATGGTCTGCCCTTCTTGCATGGTGATTTGCTGGCCGGAAGGCAGAATGGTAAGTTGCTTGGACATCGTCAAATCTTTCCAGATCAATCAAGTGTTGCCAATTAACAAGAATCGTTCGCGCCGACGGGTCAAACCGCGGCTGCTGATTGCCGGCTGTGGCGACGTGGTAACACGCGCGCTGCCATGGCTATTACAACGTTTCAGAGTATTTGTACTGTGTCGGCGGCCCGAAGCGGCCGATCGCCTGCGCGCCCTTGGCGCAGTACCCATTCTGGCGGATCTGGATCACCCTGCCACCCTGACCCGCCTTGGCGGTCTGGGTGCGGCGCTGATTCATAGCGTACCGCCAGAGGCATCAGGCGAAGTGGACTTTCGCACGCGCAAGTTGCTGAACGCATTGCAAAAACAGCCCCCCCGAAACAACAGGGCGTCAATTCTAACATACCCTCCCCGACCCGCCGTCTACATTAGCACGACGGGCGTATACGGCAATGCCGCCGGCCAGTGGCTAGACGAAAGCAGCGGTGCACACCCTGATAGTGCCCGAGCCCGCCGCCGCACCAGTGCAGAACAGCAATTACGCTGCTGGGCACGGCGTACGCAACGCCCGTTAGCCATTTTGCGCGCTCCTGGCATTTACGCGGCCGGCCGCCTGCCAACAGAGCGTATCGCCCGTGGCGACCCGGTTTTGCACCAGGAAGAAGACAGTTGGTCCAACCACATCCATGCAGATGATCTGGCCCGTGCGATCGGCATTGCCTTGTTTCGCGGCCGGCCTTTGCGCGTCTACAACGTGGTGGATGACGCGCCCTCCCGCATGGGCGACTGGTTTGACGAAGTGGCCGATGCCTGCCACCTGCCCCGCCCGCCCCGCATCACGCGCGTGCAAGCTCAAGTGCAACTTTCCCCGGCAATACTGTCTTATCTGGGCGAATCCAGACGCTTGCGCAATACCCGGCTCAAGCATGAATTACGGTTTCGTCTGAACTGGCCGACCACTGCCAGTTTTTTCGCCTCTTCTTTTTGATTCATATTTACAAATCTCCCAAGCAACCCGGAAAAAATTGCTTCAGGTCAACAGAACCTTGAGAAGCAAGACTTAACCTGCTCAGATACAGCCGGCACCAAACCCGGTACCGGCCTTGTTCCTTCCACCATCAAGGCAAGGAGTCAGTGATGTCAGTCTCCGCACGTGCAGCAGTGGTTCGCGAATTTCAGAAACCACTTGAAATCACCCAGGTAGAAATTCCCTCCCCCGGCCCCGGTCAGGTTTTGATCCGCGTGATCGCCTGCGGCGTATGCCACACCGATTTACATGCCGCCCACGGCGACTGGCCGGTCAAACCCACGCCCCCATTCATTCCTGGCCACGAAGGCGTGGGTGAAGTAGTTGAAGTCGGCGCCGGCGTTACCCGCATCAAAAAAGGCGATATCGTCGGCTCACCCTGGCTGCATGAAGCTTGCGGTTGCTGCACGTATTGTGTGACCGGCTGGGAAACCCTGTGTGAAACCCAGACCAATACGGGCTATTCCGTCAACGGCGGGTTTGCAGAATACATGCTGGCCCCGGCCGATTATGTGGCGCAGATTCCCGCAGGGCTTGATCCGCTGGATGTTGCGCCAATCCTCTGCGCTGGTGTTACCACCTACAAAGGCCTGAAAGAAACCGACGCCAAACCCGGTGACTGGGTCGCCATTTCCGGCATTGGCGGGCTGGGCCACGTGGCGGTGCAATATGCCAAGGCAATGGGCTTCAAGGTCGTCGCCATTGACCACGGTGCCGAAAAACTGGCGCTGGCCAAAGAACTCGGCGCGGATCTGGCCTACGACTATGCAGACAAGGACATGGTCGCCAAGGTGCAGAAAGATACCGGTGGGGTACATGGCGCGCTGGTTACTGCAGTCTCGCCAGCGGCCTTCAAGCAAGGGATTGATCTGTTGCGCCGGGGCGGCACGATCTCGCTGGTCGGTCTACCACCCGGCACGTTTGAAACGCCGATTTTTGACGTGGTTCTCAAGCGCATTACTGTGCGCGGCTCTATTGTGGGCACCCGCGAAGATCTGCGTGAGTCCTTGCAGTTTGCCGCCGATGGCAAGATCAAAGTGCATTACAGCAAAGCCAGGCTGGACGACATCAACAGCATTTTCGACAAAATGCTGGCGGGTGAACTGCTGGGCCGGGTTGTTCTGGAACTCTAGGGTCAGCGTGTTTGATTGCGTGGACGCAAAACTAAAAAAGCCCCGGAAGGGGCTTTTTTGTTGACTTGCGCGACCTAGCTGACCGGATCAACGCCCCACCAGGGCTTTGCGTTCCCGTTCCAGTTGCGCCAACAGCTTTTGCAGCGTGGCTTCCGCTTGCCGTGCCAGATTCAGAAAACGACAACCGATATGGTGTACTTCCTGCCCGGTCCGGTTGGTCATGACCCGGCGCGAGCGCACTTCCAATGCAACATCCATGGTGCCCCATTGCCCCAGTTCCAGCTCGGTTTTGGCCAGTTGCTCACCGGCCTGTAACTGTGCAGCCTGTGCCGGAGTGGCCCACAAACCCACGCCACCCAGCGAGATATCGTGGATTTCCAGGGTGGTGCGCTGGCGGTCTGCCAGCACGGTACTGCACAACCACGGACGCACCAGCGGTGTTTCAATACGGAAAAATTCGCGGCGCTGCAATTTGATCAGATCGGCAGGGAATGCCACCGCAAATGCGGGTGAGCCTTCAAACTTGATCAGTTTGGGGCGACCAATCACAAACTGCACTTTCACACCATCTGGCAAAGCCACCACAATATTGCGGTCAGACTGAGCCAGCGCCTCATTGGTCGGCTCGTGGCCGCCCACATCAAACACGATTTCGCGCTTGGGGACGTCCACCGCCAGAATACGGGACAGCATCAGCTTTTGACCGTGCGAAAAATAAACGGTCACAAAGTCACCACGCTGCACCAACTGGCGCAAGATCGCGCCGATTTCCAGCGGGTTGGTCAACAGGTACTGCGCAACCTCCTCACCGTCGGTGATGGGTGTTTGCCGTTCCTGGTTGTTCTCAGGCTCGCTCATGCAAGCTTATTCCTCAATCAGCGTATTGATGTCTTTCGTCAGTACCGTTGGCGCGGCACCGTAGTTTTCCAGCACGCGCAGCCGCCCTTTCCGGTCCAGCAGAAAACTGCCGGCGCTGTGATCCAGCGTGTAATTGGCACCTGTGCCCTGCTTCTGATAAATCACTTTGTACTGTTTGGCCACCGCATCCACCTGTTGCGGCGTGCCAGTCAAACCAACAAAGGTCGGGTTGAATGCAGGCACATATTGCGACAACAAGGCGGGGGTATCCCGCTCCGGGTCCAGCGAGACGAACAACACTTGCACGTCTTTTGCCTTGTCACCCAGACTCTTCATGACAGCCGCGTATTCTGCCATGGTCACCGGGCAAACATCCGGACAATGTGTGTAGCCAAAGAACAATGCAACGACTTTGCCCTGAAAATCCGCCAGGCGTCGCGCTTTGCCATGATGATCGACCAGCGTGAAATCGCCGCCAAAGTTGGCACCCGTTATATCGGTGCCTTCAAACGCTACTTTAGAACACCCGGCAGTCAGTACCGCCAGCAAAATCACGCAGAGCCACGGCATTAGCCGCTTCACAAACAGGTTCATGGATTGATCCGGTCGGTTTAGTTCGCCAGTTTGCGCCAGCCGCAACCCTGACACAAGTATTCAGACTAGAAAAGCAACAGCCTCAGCCGGCAGGCTGCCGTTTTCCGCATCAGGGTGATGGGCAATCTGCCCGATCAAGGGGGCACCGAGCGTGTTTTGCAAGGTGAGCAGATTGTCTTCATAGCGCGCCATGGCCGGATCAACCCGATTGGCCACCCAACCGGCCAGGGCCATACCACGGGCACGGATAGCCTGTGCGGTCAGCAGCGCATGATTGATACACCCCAGCCGCATCCCCACCACCAGAATGACCGGCAAATCCAGCATCGCCGCCAGATCAGCCATGAACGCATCATCATTGAGCGGTGCCAGCCAGCCGCCGGCGCCTTCCACCAGCACCATGTCCGCTTGCTGTTGGAGCTGGTTATAACAAGCCGCAATGTGGCTGAGTGATACCGCTACTCCTGCCTCCCGCGCGGCCAGATGCGGCGCGATGGGCGGCATAAAGTGGTAGGGGTTGACGAGGGCGGCATCGGCCTTGAGCGAAGAGGCCGCGGCATGCCCGGCTACGTCAGCATTCCAGACTTCCTGCTGTCCATTCTGACCAGTACGCCACTCACAACCTGACGCTACCGGCTTCATGCCCACGCTTTTCATGCCACGAGCAGCAAAGGCACGCAACAATTGGCAGGTGGCAACGGTTTTACCCACTTCGGTATCCGTCCCCGTCACAAAATAGCCGCTCATCAACGTCCCCGCGGCCGGAATTCGATGACCT
>JASLES010000444.1 GCA_030151005.1 Silvimonas sp. | reverse complement strand
CTGGAGATGATCACCAAGAGGATCAAAATGCCCAGCGTGCCGTATTTTTGCCAGAGCGAACCCAGGCCCAGCTTTGCCTTTTGCTCAGTGCCAGCAGAGAGCGTGGCGGCATTGGCTTGCGTTGTCATATCGTCTTTCTCCATATTCATACTGCCCCTGTGGATGGGCTTGCTGCTTGAGATCGCGTAACGAATGCGATTCTGTTGATGAGTTACGAATTCCGCGAAGACAAGGCGAAGACAGTGCGCATTGCACGGCAAGCCGAAGTCGACAAAGGAAGTCGTGGCTCAGCAACAGAATCAAGCTGTTGCGATATGCATGATGTTTTCTTCCGTCGCCTCGCTATTGGGCAAGACGGCGGCGATGCTGCCTTCCTTGTAGACGGCAATGCGATCGCACACGGACAACAGTTCCGGCAGTTCGGAAGACACCATCAAGATGCCCTTACCGGCGTCGGCCAGTTGCCGCATGATCTGGTAAATCTCGGTCTTGGCGCCGATATCGATCCCGCGGGTGGGTTCGTCAAAAATAAAGAGATCGCTCTCGGCCGCCAGCCATTTGGCGATGATGGCCTTTTGCTGGTTACCGCCAGAAAGCTCGGTGATGTTTTGCTGCGGCGATGAACAACGAATGCGCAGCTTGTCTTTGTATTGCGTGCCGAAGGCTTTTTCCTCGGCAAAATCCAGCCGTTCCAGCGACACCTGGTGGCGCGTGTTTTTCACAAACGGCAGGATGGAAATGTTCTCGGCAATCGAGAAATTATGGAAAAACCCGGTATTGCGGCGGTCTTCTGTCACAAACGCCAGCCCTGCCTTTACGGCGTGATAGGGGGAGGGGATGGAGACCACTTTGCCATTGAGTTCAATCTGGCCTTCCGAGCGCGTGCGTGCACCAAAGATGACTTCCATCAACTCACTGCGGCCAGAACCAATCAGCCCGGCAAAGCCCAGAATCTCGCCTTTGTGCAACTCAAAGCTCACGTCTTTGACGCGGCCATCGCGCGATGACAGATGCTCTACCGCAAACACCACGTGATCTTGGTCGACCCGCGCACCATCCGGGCGGGCATGTTCGATCTCGCGGCCAACCATGGAGGCCACCAGCTTTTGCGGCGGCGTGGTTTTGGCGTCAAACGTACCGACGTAACGGCCGTCTTTCAGGACCGAAACCCGGTCGGCAATGATCGGGATCTCTTTAAGCTTGTGCGAGATATACACAATGCCGATGCCCTGACCCTTGAGCTCGCGGATCACGGTAAAGAGGTGATGCACTTCTTCATCGGTGAGTGACGATGTCGGCTCATCCATGATGATGATGCGGGCATCGCTGGCCAGGGCTTTGGCGATTTCCACCTGCTGTTTTTCCGAGATCGACAAATCGCTGACCAGCGTGGCCGGGTGGCGTTTGAGGCCCACGCGCGCCAGTACAGACAACGCGGTCTGGCGGATGCGGGCGCTATCGACCACGGACACGCCAAACTTGCGGCGGGTGGGCAGGCTGCCGACAAACAGGTTCTCTTCAATACTCAGGTGATCAATCACCGAGAGTTCCTGATAGATCAGCCGGATGCCAAAGGCCTTGGAAATCGACGGGGTCAGCCGCTCATAACTGGCATCAGCCAGTTCAATGGTGCCGGACGTGGGCTCGTAAATTCCGCTGAGGATCTTCATCAGCGTGGATTTGCCGGCGCCGTTTTCTCCCAACAGGGCATGCACTTCGCCCGCGTTGATATCAAAGCTGACGTCTTGCAGGGCCACCGTGCCGGGAAAGCGTTTGACCACGTTACGTACTGCGACAAGCGTACTCATTGGTGTATCCATGTGATGGGTGAAACCGGAGAAAAGGCGCGGTAGCGGCCGGCCTTTTCTCGTCACGTCACGGCTTACTCTTTGGTCACAATCTTCGAATCAATCGCCACAAACTGCGGGGTGTTATCTGGCTTGATGGCCGGCTTGTTCTTCACGCTCTGGACCAGAATATCCAGCGACTTGGCACCCAGGGTGGCGGTGTCTTGTGCCGCGGTTGCGGTCAGTTCGCCGCGTTTGACCGAATCAATGGCTTCCGGCACACCGTCTGTACCCATCACCAGTACCTTGCCCAGCTTGCCGGCGTTTTTCACGGCCTGGACTGCGCCCAGCGCCATGGTGTCATTGGCGGCATAGATGGCCTTCAGATCCGGATTGCGTTGCAGGATATTGGTGGCTACATCCAGTGCGCGGGAGCGATCCCAGTCAGCCGGCAGGCTGGCGACTACCTTCACGTTCGGTGCGGCAGCAAAGGCTTTTTTCACACCGTCACGACGGGCGTCACCAGACGAATTACCTGCCTTGCCTTCAATGATGGCGACCTTGCCACCGGCGCTGCCCAGCTTGCTGACAATGTACTTGCCGGCTTTCTCGCCCAGCGCTGCGTTGTCAGTCGCCAGAAACGCCACCACGCTGCCGCCAGCGGCTTTGAGCTGGCTCATGTCGACCTTCTCATCCATGTTCACAACATAGATGCCTTTTTTGTTCGCTGCGGCGATGGCTTGAACCACATTCACCGGCGAGATCGGTGCTACGCCAATCGCCTTGTAGTTCTTGTTGACCACATCTTCGAGCAGGCGCTGCTGGCCGGTGATGTCATCTTCAGAGTTGGCGGCAAAGATATCGACCTGCACGCCTTGTTTTTTGGCTTCTGCCAGCACGCCGTCTCTCATGGCAACCCAGTATGGGCTGGCCAGGGTCTTGAGTACCACGGCGTAATCGGCTGCAAATGCAGATTGCACCGGGCCCAGGGTGAATGCGGCGGCACCGGCAATGGCCAGCGTCAGTTGCTTGATGTTCATGAAGACTCCTCGACGCCAATAAAGCGTCTTTTTATTGATTCCGATTGGCGTGGCCCTTGGGTCAGCAACGGAATAAGTGGTGATGAGCAAGATTCACTGCACAAAAGTCGTCGTTTCAAAGCGTCCCGCAAGCCAGACAGGAAGGCCGCAGTCGCCGCACTGCATCAGACCGGGATGGACGTCCAGGCCCGCTGTTTCGCCGAGGCCAGAATGGCCTCGACAATCTGCGCGGAGCGCGCACCGTCAGCAAAGGTTGGCAGACCTTCACGGGGCTCTCCACGAATCTGTGAATAGGTATCGGCCACAAAGGCCTCAAAGCAATCGGCATAACCCTGAGCATGGCCGGCGGGCAGGGTGGCAAGGCGGCGTTGCTCTGCCGAACCCTGAGAAGGGTCTTTGACGAAGAGTTGCATGGCGTCACGCTGGCCAACCCACAGGCGTTCCGGTTCTTCCTGGTTGAAGGTCAGGCTTTCGTTCATGCCGTCGATCTCAAACCACAAATGATTCTTGCGGCCGGCAGAAACCTGGCTGATGGTCAGCGTGGCCAGCGTGCCCTTGTCAGTGCGCAACAGGGCACCGGCAATGTCTTCCGTAGTCACGGTCATTTTTGCCGCGGTGGCATCTGCTGCACCAGAGAACGTGGCACGAGTGGCGGCCGGGCGCTCGGCCAGCACGGTCTTGAGCGAGCTGACGGCTTCGACAAACCGCTCACCGGTCACCCATTCCATCAGGTCGCACCAGTGCGAGCCAATATCGGCAAACGCACGCGATGCGCCACCTTTAACGGCGTCGACGCGCCAGTTGGTGTCATTGGCGCCCAGCAACCAGTCTTGCAGATAGTTGCCATGAATCAGATTCAGCGCGCCGACTTCACCGCTGGCAATACGGGCACGGGCTTCGCGCACCATGGGGTGATAGCGGTAAACAAACGGCACAGCGGTCACAAGGCCGGTATCACGCGCCAGAGCCGCCAGCTCAGTGGCATCTGCCAGTGAGGTCGCCAGCGGTTTCTCGCAAATCACATGCTTGCCGGCCAGGAGGGCGCGGCGTGCCAGATCGTGGTGCGTGGCGTTGGGGGTGCAGATATGAACCACATCAATGGCCTTGTCGGCAAAGACGGCATCTGCATCGGCATAGGCTTCGCACTGCCATTGCTGGGCTACCGCGCGGCTACGTTCCTGGCTGGAGGCGACTACACCCCGCAGTACGCCTCCGCTCAATGCTGCGGCACGACGGTGTACTGCACCAATCATGCCCGTACCAATAATCGCAATTTGTAGTGCTTTATTCACGACTGCCTCCGTTTTGTGCGATGTAGTATTCATCTGCACTACTACAGCGCAAATTTTGTATTATTTATGTCGATTTTCGACATAATGATTTTCACTATCGCCATGTAATTGCGCTTGAAAGCATACAAAATCACTCTTATGCTCGATTTAAATCACAATCCGACGTAAGTACTTTTATGTATGAGAACAGCATGCACAACGCCGTTTCCCGGGCCTCTGACGAGATTCCATTCCGTCTAGGCCAGTATGAAATCCAGAGTCAAATGGCCCGGTTGATCGCGCTGGATACCGGCATCAGCCGCGCCGATATGGCCCGTATGACCGGCATGGCACGCTCCACCGTGGCGGAGTATTTGCAGCCCTTGCTGGACTGCGGACTTGTTAGTGAGCAGCGTGGCAACTACACCGGGCGCGGCCGTCCTTCCACCGGTTTGTCGTTGAATATGAAGGCCGGCGTGATCCTGGCGGCGGATATTGGCGTGACCCACGGCCGCCTGGTGGTGGCCGATCTGGGCGCGCACCGGCTGGCGGAAGAGGCGTTCATGCCTGATCTGACGATCGGCCCGGAACTGCTCCTGAGCGAGATCGTCGAGCGCTTTGAAAAACTGCTGCAAAGTTCTACCGCGCGGGATAGGCCCATCCGCTGCGTGGTGATTGGTATTCCCAGCCCGGTAGATTTTGAACGCGGTATGCCCGTGCGCCCGCCAATCATGCCAGGTTGGGACGGTTTTGCTGTTGCAGACTGGGTACGCCGCCGCATGGGCGTGCCGGTGATGGTCGACAACGACGTTAACCTGATGGCGCTGGGCGAGGCGCGCTCCCGCCCGCTGACGCAATCCCCGCTGTTGTTTATCAAGGTAGCCAGCGGCATTGGTTGCGGCATTGTCACCAAAGACGGAGAACTGCACCGGGGCGCAGATGGTGCCGCCGGGGATATCGGGCATATTCGTGTGCCCTTGCATGATGAGGTGATCTGCCGCTGCGGCAATATTGGCTGTCTGGAGGCCATTGCCTCCGCCAGTGCGGTCATGCGGCAGTTGCAGGACTTGAAGGGCACGCAGGTCCAGACAACGGCAGAGCTCTCTGGTCTCATTACCAGTGGTGATCCGCACGCGGTGCGTTTATTGCGCACGGCGGCGGCAGAAATTGGCGAAATCGTCGCCATGCTGGTGCATATGTACAACCCGGCGTCGATCATTCTGGGCGGCAAGATGGCCCACATGAGTGACGATTTGCTGGCTGGCATCCGCGCGGTGGTGTACCGCCGTGCCTTGCCGCTGGCCACCCGGCGCTTGTCGATCGAGAACTCGCAACTGGGCCGGGATGCCGGGCTGGTAGGTGGTATTGCGCTGGGCGTGGACAAGGTTTTGTCGCCGCGCGGGATTCAGGATCTGTTGCAAAGCCGTTGAGGCGTGTATGCCACCGGGCTTCAGTCTTCACCGGGCAGGGTGTAGCTGAAGTCGTAGAAATGAACGCCTTCCTCAATCCGGATGCCCATCCGCCCGATCAGGCCGGTCAGTTCACCCGCGCCGGAGTCCGGCACCACGGTCACGGTCAGCGTGGGGACGCCGCGATTCATGGCGCCCGCATGCTGCAGCATGAAGCTGCCTTGCTTGCCATCAAGCGTGCCGGTGACTTTCTCCATGGCCACATAACCCGCAGAACCGGGTGTGGTGGTTGCGGCACTCAGCATTTGACCCTGGCTTGTCGCGGTCAGCGCGCCGGCAAACTGTTTTTCAAGACCCATGCGGCCCAGGGCAGCACTGCCCACGGGCTCTGCGGGTTCCAGGCGGGTAATGTGAACGCTGAATGTGCCGGTGATGTGAGGCATGACGTGCTCCGGGGCAGGTAATACGGGACACGGTCATGGTAGATGGTGCCAACGCGAATACCAGCTTTTCATGGCATTAGCCCGGATTTGCAGCCTGCCATCCGGGCCATTGGTCTGGTTTACTTGATGGACAAGCCGTCAATAAATTTCTGGCACTCGGCTTCGTATTTGTAGAACAAGGCCTGGCCGGTATAACAAGTGACCTGGATATTGCCGTTGTCATCACCGTAGTAATTGGTGGTAAAGACAAAATCGAGCCCTTTGAGGTTGGCCACAAGGCGGATCATGCCGACCTCTTTGCCGCTAATGACGGGCTTTCTTTCCAGAATGACGGTGGGCGTTGCACCTGCACTCTGCACGTTATGCAGAATCACTTCACGCATGCTGGCGTTGTTGGCCGGAATCTGGTCAGAAATCACTACGGCATACAGCGGCAGCGTCTTGTGCATGAACATGCGTTTGGTGGCAGATTCGCCATCTTTGGGTGGGCTTTGATTCCAGTTGTTCACGTCATAGCTGACGCTGAATTTTTTCACCATCGGAATATAAGGCGACCCGTCTGGCGCCGCTGGCGTGCTACTGCGGCTGTCAAACGTCCAGGTGCCGTTGGGCGCCAGCAGCACTTTGCGGCCATCTTCAGTAATCGCATGCAGCGGATCTGCACCCCAGGCTGCGGTGGCGACGGCCAGCACACTGGCATACATCAAAGGTAAAACGAAACGCATGTCATCCCCAATCAACACAAAAGGTCATAAAGCGGCAAAGCGCCGAATTATGCGGTTGTAGTTTTTTCGGGATATTACGGCGGCATTGAAGGTGGGGGGAGTGTTGTGCGCGGGGTGTTGCAACGGCGCACGCGCCGGCCTGATGTGTCGGCCGGGATAACAGCAACGGGCCCGCCCCGGATGGGGTCATCCGGGGTCGGGTTGCAAACTTGGATCAGCAGGTCATCAACCGGTGATTTCAGGCCAGTTCACCACCAGATCAGCGCGATGACGGCTGGCAGCAATGCGTATGGCATTGGGCTCATCCGTGTTCATCACCCAGTCTTTGGCGGCTTGTTCGGTACGACCAAAAAACATGTGGCGGGCGACAAGGCGCTGGCGGCGTAGTTCGTCATCCACACCCACATACCAGGCTTCATCCAGCAGGGGGCGCACGTTGTTCCAGCCAGCGTCTTCCATTAACAGGTAGTTGCCTTCGGTGATGATGAGCTGTGTGTCAGCGCCGACCGGGATCGCCCCGGCAATGGGTTCTTCAATCTCACGCCGAAATACCGGCGCGTAGACGGTTTCGCCCGGCCTGGCGTGCTTGATGCGTTCCAGCAGCGACACATAACCCCAGACATCAAACGTATCCGGTGCGCCTTTACGGTTGGCCCGGCCCAGCCGTGCCAGTTCAACGTTGGCCAGGTGATAGCCATCCATTGGCACCACCATGGCGCGCTCGCCAAGTGCTTTGGCCAAGGCTTCAGCGACGGTCGATTTACCCGAGCCCGGCGCCCCGGCAATGCCCAGAATCTTGCGCTGACCACTTTCCAGCAGGGCTAGCGCGCGTTGCAGATAAATATCGGGAACCATGTTTTTTGGTGTTCCTGCGTGGTCGGTAAGCGGCCAGGCCAGCACTACAGCCTGGCCTGACTGGATCAATACGGGCGGTCAGTAATGCCCAGACCCGCACCCTTGGCTTGCGCGCTGATAAAGGCGTGGGCGTGGGTAGCCAGGTCCATGCCGTTATTCCACAAATTGCGCCAGACCGCCAGATCGTTGGAAAGTCCTTCCGCTACTACGGTGGAAGAGAAGCTCTCAAACGTGATCGGGCCGGTGTAGCCAATCTGGGCCAGTGCATGGAAAAACGCCGTGAAATCAACGGTGCCAGAACCCAGGTAGCCACGATGGCTCTCGCCAATATGCACATAACCCAGCTTGTCGCCGCATTCGAGCACCGGGCGGACAAAGTCCACTTCTTCGATGTTCATGTGATAAGTGTCCAGATGGACACACAGGTTGCCGGTGCCGACTTCGTCAATCAGTTCCAGCGCCTGGCGGGCGGTGTTGATTACGTTGCTTTCATAACGATTGACGACTTCCAGACCAATCTTGACACCCTTGTCCGCAGCCTCGCCCGAGATGCGGCGCAGGGTTTCTACCACATGCTTGCGCCCTTGCGCGGTGATCGGGTGGTTGTATTTGCCCAGCGCGCTGTACGGCACGCCGCCAAAGTAATCACCGCCCAGTTGTTGGGTGATGTTGATGGCTTCGGTCAACAACGCCACGCCGCGGGCAACAACGGCGGGGTCATCGCTGGAGACATCGGCATTGAAGGCCAGACCGCGGGAGAACGCAGGCTTGATGTTGAATTCTTTCAGCAGTTCACGCGTGTAGCCAAAATCCAGCGGCTTGGGTTCGTGCAAAGAGAACTCGATCAGGTCAAAGCCGGCTTCTTTACTGCTGCTGATGATCTTCTTTACCGATTCCGGCGATACGTCGCCCGCCCAGACCAGTGCGTGGATGCCAAGTGGATTCATGGTGTTACTCCTGTTCAGACCCCGTTTACGAGCTGCTGCGCTAGCTCGTAAACGGGTTCATGGGTTGTTGGTTGGTAGTGCATGGAGCGCATGCTACACCTTTTGATTTTGAAAAAACAACTTTTGCGTAAAAAAAATACAAAAGTAATTTGAGGATGTGGGAAACTTGTCGCCAGCGCCTGATCCGGCGTTAAATGCGCACAATCACAAACAGGCTTTCCATGAACGACGCAACCACTCCCGTCTTGCCGGCCGCCGATAGCAGCGGCGCCATTCTTGCGCTGATCCGCAGCGGCGTGGCCACCACGCGGGCGCGCATCATGCAGGTGACGGGGTTGTCCCGCTCCACGGTGGGTCAGCGGCTGGATACCCTGATTGCTGCCGGTTATCTGGAACAAGGCGGCAGTGCGGCCTCGACAGGAGGGCGGCCGCAAGCGTCGTTGCGGATCAACCCGGCGTTTGGGGTCATGCTGCTGGCTGATATTGGTGCAGAGAAAATGCGCCTGGCGCTCGCCGATATGCATGGCAATACGCTGGCCAGTGCCAGTGCGCTCAACGACATTGCGGGCGGCCCGTTTGTCACGCTGGATCTGGTTTTGCAACAGTTCGATGGTTTGCTGGCTGCGGCGCAGCGCACGCGTGCTGAGGTCAAAGGCATTGGCATTGGCGTGCCCGGCCCGGTGGAGTTTGCCCAAGGCCGCGTGGTACGCCCACCAATCATGACCGGCTGGGATGGCGTGGTGGTGCCGGACTTCTTTGCACCGCATTTCAACTGCCCGGTACGCGTCGATAAAGACGTCAATTTGATGGCGCTGGGCGAACACCGTGCAGTGTGGCCAGATGTCGCGCACATGATGTATGTGACGATCGGCACCGGCATTGGCGCTGGCCTGATTATGGATGGCCGCCCGCAGCGGGGCGCGCAAGGCGGTGCAGGCGATCTGGGACATCTGTTCATGGGCCATGCCGGTTCAGCCGGTGGCGGCGAATTGCCGCTGTGCCGTTGTGGCAATTCAGGCTGCCTTGAAGCCTATGCCGCTGGCTGGTCATTGACCCGGCAACTGGAGTCTCGTGGTTATCCGGTCCACCTGGCGCAGGATGTCGCTGCGCTGGCCCGGCAGGGCGATGCAGAAGTGGTGGCCTTGTTGCTGCAATCTGGTCGGTTGCTGGGCGAGGCGCTGGCGCAGGCGGTCAGCCTGTTGAACCCGTCGCTGGTGGTGCTGGGGGGCGCGTTGGCGGATTCACAAGATCACTTGCTGGCTGGTGTGCGGGAAATGGTCTATCGCCGCTCGTTACCGCTGGCCACCCGCAATTTGCAAATCCTTGGCAGTCAACTGGCGGATGAAGCCGCGCTGACCGGCTGCGTGCATCTGGTGGCCGACGCCGTGTTTGCGCCACAGGCGGTCGATGCCGCGCTGGCGGGCAACGCGGGCTAGTCTCACGTCGCTATCGGGCGCTGGCTGACAGTGATATCCCGCTTTTACGGTCATGATGAAATCAAGCTTAACCGCCGGAGATCATCATGTTGTTACCTACCGCCGCGCCGGCGAGCCGCTGGCTGATTACCCCCCAGGCCATGCCACCCGCCGTACCCGGCCAGCCGCCGTACCCTGAGCCGGAACCGGGCGACCCGGATTTTCCGCAGCCCAAGCCGCCGGAGCAGATTCCGCCTTTGCCCGTGCCGCCAGATCGTCCGTTTGCACCGCAACCGGTGCATGACCCATTTCCGCCAGATGACAACCCCGGCCCGATCAAGGAACCGCCGCGCGCGCCGGATGAACCCAAGCGTGATACGCCGTACTTTGGTGGTCATGGTCGCGTGCATTGAGGGAGTAACAGCATGCCCAACGCCAGACCGCAGCTCAATCTACTTAACAATGTGCAGCGATTGCGTCATGACGTGCGTGCTTACGCCAGCGAGTTTTTGCTGACGCCGGCATTGGCGTTGTCATTGATGGCCGCCACCATGCTGGCAGACGCCGCGCAGAGTCAGCCTGGTGCCGCAGCGCAATCTACCAACGATGCGCCGGCTGCCACTGCGCCGCAGGCGAAGCTCTCGCAGCAGGACGCATCTTTTCTGGCCGAAGCGCAGCGCACCGCCACAACGGGCCAGGACTTGGCCCGCATGGCTATGCAGCAGGCTTTGGCCCCTGCCATTAAAACGCTGGCAAGCAAACTGTTTGAGGACCACGGCGTTATTGGTCTCAAACTGAAGACCCTGGCACAGCAAAAACAGCGGCAAGACGCTTCCGCACCGGATGCCGCCCAGCAGCAGGATATGGAACACCTCTACGGATTGCAGGGCGACCGGTTTGAGGCGGAATGGATCAAGATCCAGACCAAGGCCAGTCAGGACGCCGTGGTCGCGTGGTCGCAAGAAGTCGCTAACGGTAGTGACCCGCAAGTGGTGGCGCTGGCCAGACAAACTCTGCCGGTGCTCAAGGCCCATCTGGACTACCTGCAGAAACTGCCGTCCACCCGTGGCTGACGATGCAGCCGGGAACCGGGTATGCTGATGCTTTACCTGTGTTACGAGCACCATCATGCAAAAACAATACGCAATCGATACCCACAAACTGCAAGCACTGGCCACTGAAAAAGGCCTGTGTATGGTGACTGATCTGATCGTGGTGGAAGGCCAGCCAGTCGGCTACATGGTGCGCGAAGAACCGGAAGACGCTGAAGACAGCGGCTGGCGTTTTTTCAGCGGCGCGGAAGATGACCGCTATCTGGATAATCCCAAACACTTCAATCTGGTCGACATCAACCTGGTCGCCAATTGCGACCCCAGCATTGTCGAGTTTCTGGATGCCCCGGTCGGTGCGGCGTTTGATAAACATGAAGGCGTGTTTTACGACGTCAGCGAAGACGATTGATTGATCCAGCACCTGAAGGCCGGCATTCCCGGCCTTTGTTTTGTCTACTGACCACAAAGACCTGGCCATGCGTGCATTACCCGCTTTCATGACCGCCCGCCCACGGCTGGCACTGGCGCTGGCACTGGGCGTGATCAGCTTTTTTATCCTGCCACAACACGGTTCGCTTGCCGGTCGGGCGCTAACCTGCTGGAACCTGGCCGTATGGGCCTACCTCATCATGGTGTGGTGGCTGATGATCCGGGCGCAGCCAGAACAGATCCGCCGGATTGCGCTGGCGCAGGATGAAAACGCAGAGATTGTCCTGGCGCTGGTGTGTGTCGCTTGCGTGGTCAGCCTGGCGACCA
>JASLES010000417.1 GCA_030151005.1 Silvimonas sp. | reverse complement strand
TTGCTTAATATGGGCTGCAGAACGAGTGGCCAACCCGGCCCCGACCGCACTCTTTACGAGACAACTCATGAAAATCAAAACACAGGTACTTGCTCTGCTGCTGCTCGGTCTGGCTTCTGGTGCGGCGCTGGCCGACCGGCTTGATGACATCAAAAAGGCTGGCGTGCTGCGCGTGGCCGCTTTTGACGGCAACCCGCCGTTTGGCTTTGTGGACGAAAAAACCCACAAGATCATCGGGCTGGATGTGGACTACGCAGAGGAAGTCGCCAAACGCCTGGGCGTAAAGCTGGAGATCGTCCCGACCAACCCGGCCAACCGTATTCCGCTGTTGTCGGCCAACAAGGTCGATCTGGTGTTCGCCAACTTCACCATTACCCCGGAACGCGCCAAGGTAATTGATTTCAGCATTCCGTACTTTGCTTCTGGCCAGCAGTTCCTGGCACGCAAGGGCACGCTCAAATCTGCCGATCAGATTGCCGGCCTGCGCGTGGGTGCCGATAAGGGCACCACCATGGAAGCCACCCTGCGTGAGAAGTACCCCAATGCCACCGTCGTGTTGTATGACGACACCCCGTTTGCGCTGACCGCCCTGCGTAACGGCAACGTGCAAGCCATTACCCAGGACGGCTCCAAGCTGGTGGCCATTCTGGGCAATCTGCCCGACAAAGATAAATACGAAATCCCGGGTTTCTCTATTTCTGAAGAACTGGAAGGTGTGGGCGTACCCAAGGGCGAGACCCGTCTGGTGGCCTACCTGAACGACACCCTCAGAGACCTGGAAAAAAACGGCACCGCCAGCAAGATTTATGACCGCTGGTTTGGTCCGGACACCAAAGCGCCGCTGCCACGGCTGTTCAAGATTGGTGATGCGCACATTCGCGCACAGTAAGCGTTACGCGGTTTCAAATTCGCAGTATTTTCTTCGAGCTCTCCATCCACTCGTCTTGTAAAGACAGCGCGCCATCGTGATGGCGCGTTTTTTTTGGATCACCCGATTCGCCATGCCTCTTGAATTGCTTGCCCCCAAGTATCTGGTCTGGATGGCCCATGGTTTACTGATGACCGCCGGGGTGGCTGTCCTGGCCATTGTCTTGTCTACCCTGGCCGGCTTTGGCCTGGCGCTGGCGCGAGACGCCACACACAGCGGCTGGCGACAACTGGCGCGCGGCTACACGCTGGTGTTTCGTAATACGCCGTTGTTGATCCAGTTGTTTTTCTGGTACTTCGCCGCGCCCAATCTACTGCCGGAAAACGCCATGCTCTGGCTCAATACCCCGCACCGGCTGGACCTGGCCGGGTTGACCCTGAGCTGGCCCTCGTTCGAATTTCTGGCCGGCACCTTCGGACTGACGTTGTACGCCACGGCGTTTGTGGCAGAAGACATCCGCTCCGGCATTCGCGGCGTACCGCGCGGGCAGTACGAGGCCGCGGCCGCCAGCGGGCTGACGCGCTGGCAAATGCAGCGCTATGTGATTCTGCCCCAGGCCGTGCGGCACGCGCTGGCGCCTTTGTTCGGGCAATACATGAATATCGTCAAGAATTCGTCGTTGACCATGGGTATCGGGCTGGCCGAACTCTCTTATACGTCGCGCCAGGTAGAGGCCGCCAGTTTTCTGACCTTCCAGGCGTTTGGGGTGGCCACGCTGGGTTATATCGGCCTGATTGCCGTGCTGGATGTACTGGCGCGCCTCGTTCAGCGCCGCGTTGCTTTACCGGTGGGGAACTGACATGGACGGTCTGGCAGTCATTCACGCCAATCTGGATTATCTGCTGTGGGGCACCTGGCCGGATGGCCCTCTGGGAGGCGCAGCGTTAACGCTGGTGCTGAGCGTGGTGTCCGGTGTGTGCTCCGCTGTCGGCGGCCTGTTACTGGGCGTACTGCTGACCGTGCTGCAAGGCGCGCCCCGACAGGTGTTGCTGCTGGTGCTGGGCTTTTTGCGGGCCATTCCGGTGCTGATGCTGATTTTCTGGGTTTATTTCCTGCTGCCCATGCTGTTTGGCCTGAATGTGCCGGGGCTGGTGCCGGTGGTGTGCGCCTTGTCCCTGATCAGCGCGGCTTACCTTGCGCATGCGGTTCAGGCTGGCGTTGCGGCCATCCCGCAGGGGCAGTGGAACGCCGCGTATTCGCTGGGGCTGACGCGTTGGCAAGTGCTGCAACACATCATCTTGCCGCAGGCATTGCGCATGATGCTGCCCAGCTTTGTGAACCAGTGGATCACCTTGATCAAGGACACCTCGCTGGCCTACGTGGTGGGGATCAACGAACTCTCTACCGTAGCCAGCCAGGTCAGCAACCGCGTCATGATTCATCCGGTCCCGGTATTCCTGTTTGCCGGGCTGGTGTATTTCATACTCTGCGCAGGCTTGAGTGCGCTGGCCGCTTACCTGGGGCGTAGCCCGCAAACGCATGCCGCCTGATGCTGGCTTGCACCGTGCAAACCCCGTATCTTGAGGACCGCCCACATTCAACACGTCCTCGCCATGTCCTCACTGCAGCAAGATCCGGCTTTCTATCAACTCCTGGCCGAGAGCTACACCCGGCTCACCGGGCGACTGTTAGTACCCGCCACCGTGCCGCTGCACGCGGCGCCGCGCTGGTTGTATGAAGAAGCCCCGTTTGCCGTGCTGGCCCACAACACGGCGCTCGACCCGGTTTTCATTTACGGCAACCAGATGGCACAACAGCGCTTTGGCTATGACTGGGATGAACTGGTTCGCCTGCCCTCACGCCTCTCGGCCGAAGCCCCCAATCGCGAAGCCCGCCAGCAGTTTCTGGCGCGCGTGCAGCGCCAGGGTTACGAGGATGGTTACAGCGGCGTGCGGATCACCCGCTCTGGCCAGCGCTTCATGATTGAAGAAGCCACGCTCTGGCAGTTGCTGGATACCACGGACACGCTGCATGGGCAGGCGGTGATCATTCCGCGCACGCGTGACCTTTAGCCACTTAGTGTCCGTCAGGGGGTGATTGCCGCGCTACATCCTGCGGGAAAACCAGTTCAAACCGGGTAAGGCCATCTGCGCTGTGGACGCGGCAGACACCGTGATGCAACGTCATGATGGTGCGCACAATGGATAGCCCCAAACCGCTGGATTGCCCGGAATCAGTCCGCGCCGTATCGCCGCGAAAGAACCGGTCAAACAAGCGCGCCTGCAAGGCCGGAGGAATACCTGGGCCACGGTTTTCCACCGCCAGCACCACCTCAGTCGGCAAGACGGCGCCGGTGACGTAGATAACCGAGCCTTCATCCGCATGACGCACGGCATTGGCCAGCAAGTTGGCCAGCGCCCGGCGCAGCATGACGGCATCTGCATTGAGCCGGCCGGTGCCACTCACCACAATGCCCAGGTCACGATCCAGCGCCGGGCCCTCAAAGTAGTCCGCAATGCGCGCCAGTTCGGATTCAATCTCCAGCGTCTGCCACTCCAGGACCGTTTGCTGGTGTTCTGAGCGCGCCAGAAACAGCATGTTGTCCGCCATGCGCATCAGCCGTTCAAACTCCTCGGCATTGGAGGCCAGCAACTGCTCGTACTCTTCGGCCGAGCGGGTTTTGCTGAGCGCCACCTGCGTCTGCCCCAAGAGGTTGTTGATGGGCGTGCGCAGATCATGCGCCAGGTCGGTGGAGACCTGGCTCAGGCGGGTAAAGCCGCTGCCCAGCCGGTCCAGCATGTTATTGAACGCTTGGATCAACGGGAAGAGTTCAAGTGGGGCGCCCGCATCATCAATCCGCCCATCCAGATTGGCGGTGTTGACCGAGTCCACATGCCCGGCCAACCGGCGCACCGGGGCTAGCCCGCGCCGGATCAGTACAAAACCCACCGCCGAACTGATCAGCGCCGCAAAGGCGGCCAGCAGCAAAATACGGTTGCGATAGGACTGCAACAGCCGCGTGCGTTCAGCCATCAGGCGGCCGGCCATGATTTCAATGGGCGGTTCCCCAACCCCGGTGGTCGCCATGGCGGCGACTGCGCTGAGCGGCGTGCCGGTCTGATCCAGAAAATGCGCTACATCCGCCCGCGTCACGCTGGCGTCGGCACTGACCACGCGTGGCTGCGGCAATGCGCTGCGAGACGGGTTGATTTCTACCAGCGGCGGTTGTCCGGGGTAGCGCAGCACCAGCATGGCTTCCGGGTTGTTGAGCATATTGGCAAACAGGCGCGGCCGGGTGCGCACGAGTTCTCTGGCGTTTTCGTCCTGCAACAGGGCGCGGATCTGATCCACCCGGGCGATAAGCGCGCCGTCGTCACGCTGCTGCAACTGCATGGCCAAGCCACGATACAACAGGGCCCCTACGGCCCCGATCAGCACGAACACCAGTACGGCAAACACGCAAGACAAACGGGTGGTCAGCGACCAGTGACGCTTCATTCTTCGATCTCGCAACGGTAACCAATGCCCCGTACGCTGTGAATGAGCCGGACTTCAAACGGCTCGTCCACTTTGGCGCGCAAGCGCCGGATAGCGACATCCACCACATTGGTGTCGCTATCAAAATTCATGTCCCACACACGGGACGCAATCAGCGAGCGCGACAAGGCCTCGCCTTCGTGCTCCACCAGGAGTTGCAACAGCGCAAACTCTTTGTTGGTCAGCACAATACGCTTGCCGGCGCGCACCACGCGCCGCTTGAGCACATCAATCTGCAGGTCGGCCAGTTCCAGAAACTCCGCTTCACGCGGCGGCCCACGGCGCAGCAGCGTGCGTGCCCGTGCCACCAGTTCGGCAAAGGAAAACGGTTTGACCAGATAGTCATCCGCGCCCATTTCCAGACCCTTGATGCGATCGGTCACGGCCTCCCGTGCGGTCAGGAACAACACCGGCACGGCGCTGTGCCGGCGCAGGCGTTCCAGCACTTGCCAGCCATCCAGGCCGGGCATCATCACATCCAGAATGATCAGGTCGTACTCTTGCTCCAGCGCCAGATGCAAACCATCTTGCCCGTTGCGCGCCAGATCCACGACGAAGCCCGATTCCTGCAAACCCTTGTGCAGATAATCTCCGGTTTTGGGTTCGTCTTCGACCACAAGCACACGCATTACAAACTCCACGATGAAGGGTGAGCAAGCGGCCACACGCGCCTGTGGCGTGTGGCCCGCCTCGCTTCATTATGCACGGGGCATCAGCCTTGGTGATCGAAGTCCTGCACGTAGATGGTGACATCATCCGCTTTGCTGGCTGACGGCAAAATCTGCGACAAACGGAACGCCGCATGCGTGCCATCAAACTGCCACGTCACTGTCTGGTCGCCATCGGTAATGCGGACGGCGTCGCCGCGTTGCACGTCAATGGAACGCGTTCCCTGGGCCACGGCAATACTTTGGTCTGGCATGGTGCTGGCGGCGGCAGGTTCGCCATAGGCCGTGGTATTGGCAGACGCAAACACCGGTAGCGCAGTGCTCATGGCAAGGACGGACAGCATTGCAAACATTTTTCTCATGATGGTTTCTCCTTTGCAGGTTCACTGCCCTCTGCAGCGAACTGGCCCCCACTTTAGGCACCCCTCACCGTCCGGCACGTGACGGCAGGATTACAAAAATGTCATCCGCCCGCCGTTCATGACATTTTTGTCATGGTTCAGTCATCCGGCAGTGGGGTGCGCCCGGTTAGCGTGAGCACAACCCGGCGCCAGGCGCGCCGTTGCCCCATCTTGCCCAGAGGAGAAAGTGCATGAGTCCCCCGCATTCCCCCCGGCGTCTTGCCGGTATTCCCGCCGATGCGCCCTTGCTGGTTCCCGCTGCCGTCATTGGCCTGACCGCCGTCGGGCTGGTCGCGGCGTTCTGTTTTGCCGCAGGCTGGATCGGGCCAGAACGGCTTGGCCCCAAACGCATCATCAATACGTTTAACGCCAATTTTGGCGAGCATCCTGGGTTTCGGCGCAATCATGCCAAGGGTGTTTGTGTAGACGGTTACTTTGACGGCAACGGCAACGCCGCCGGTTTGTCTGTCGCCAGTGTATTTGGCCAGACCCGCACGCCTGTAACGGGCCGCTTTGCCATTCCGGGCGGCAACCCGGCCGCGCCAGATACCGGTGGCCCGGTGCGCAGCCTGGCGCTGATGTTCCAGTTGCCGGATGGTCAGCAGTGGCGCACCGGCATGAACAATACGCCCGTGTTTGTGGTCAACACGCCGCAAGGGTTTTATGCGCAATTGCAGGCCACGGCGCCTGACCCCAAAACCGGCAAACCAGACCCGGCAAAGGTAGCTGCGTTTTTTGCGGCGCATCCGGAGTCGGCGGCGTTTCGCAACTGGGTAAAGACACACGCGCCCTCTTCCGGTTTTGCCAATGGCAGCTATTACAGCATTAACGCCTTCAAGCTGATTGATGGTCACGGTGGCACGCGCTATGTGCGCTGGGCCTTTGTGCCGGACACCCCGTATCAAGCGCTGGACGCCACGCAAAAGCACCCAGCGGACTTTTTGCAATCTGATCTGCAAACGCAACTGGCCCAGGGCCCGCTGCGCTGGCATCTGCAACTTACGCTGGCAGACACCGATGACATCACCAACGACGCCACCCGCGCATGGCCAGAAGGCCGTCAGGTGATTGACGCCGGTACCCTGACGCTGACCTCTGCCACGCCGCAACAGGGCGGCGATTGCCGCGACATCAACTACGACCCGACCATTTTGCCGCGCGGGATTGCCATTTCAGACGATCCGCTGCTGGCCGCACGTTCAGCCGCATACTCGCGCTCTTTCAACAAGCGCACCGCAGAAGAAGCCGCACAAGGGGCCCACTCATGAAAGATGCCACCTGTTTCGCCCGGCCCTTACGCTGGTTGCACTGGCTGATGGCCCCACTCATGCTGCTGATGTTGTTCATTGGTGTCTTCATGGTGTCTACCGTGTCTACCTGGCATAACCGCCTCGTCGGACTGCACAAACCACTGGGCATGGCGCTGCTGGTGCTGGTGGTTGTGCGCCTGATCGTGCGCTGGCTGAGCACCACGCCCCGTTTACCCTCCACCCTGTCCGCTTGGCAGCGTGCGCTGGCACATGGCTCCCACTGGTTACTGTATGGGTTGATGTTGCTGATGCCCTTGATTGGTTGGGGCATGCAATCTGCAGCCGGTTACCCGGTTGTGTTGGGCGGCTGGGTGCTGCCCGCGCTGGTGCCGCATGATGTGGCGCTGTATGCCACATTGCGCATGGCGCACGGTTTGCTGGCCAGAGTCTTGTTCGCCACAGTCGTCGCGCATATTTCAGCAGCGCTGTTTCATGGGCTGGTACTGCGCGATGGCGTGCTGCAAAGCATGACCGGCCAGGCACGCCGCAGACGCGCTTGAACCTGGCGCGGTGCAATGAAAAAAGCCCCACTGCCGCTGGCAGGGGGGCTTTTTCATGAGCAAGTCAGCAGATAATTACGCCGCCAGCACCGTGGCAATAGCGTCGGCCACATAACCGATATTGCCGGTGTTCAGCCCTGCCACGCACATACGGCCAGTACGCACCAGGTACACGGCGTGATCTTCACGCAGGCGATCAACCTGCTCCGGCGTAAGACCGGTGTAGCTGAACATGCCGCGCTGCTTGATGAAGTAGCTGAAATCACGCCCTGGAATGCGCGTGCTCAATACTTCATACAACTGCTGGCGCATGGCCTTGATGCGCTCCCGCATCTCGCCCACTTCACCGATCCATTGCGCCAGCAACGCTTCATCCCCCACCACGCGGGCGGTGATTTTGGCACCGTGTGTAGGCGGGCTGGAGTAATTGCGACGTACCGTGAGCTTGAGCTGGCTGAACACATGCGCAGCCTGGTCCGCAGTCGGGCAAACCACAGACAAACCACCGCAACGCTCGCCATACAGCGACAGGTTTTTAGAGAACGAATTGCTGACCAGGAAACTCAGGCCGGCATCGGCCATGGCACGGATGGCGTAGGCGTCGTCTTCCATATTGTCGCCAAAGCCCTGGTAGGCGATATCCAGGAACGGGATCAGCCCTTGCTGGCCAGCAATGCGGATCACGCGCTGCCATTGTTCCGGGGTGAGATCAACGCCAGTGGGGTTGTGGCAGCACGGATGCAGCAGCACGATGCTGCCCTTGGGCATGGCTTCGAGCGCGTGGCACATGGCGTCAAACTGCACGCCGCCGGTTTGCGCATCAAAGTAGGGGTAGTCGTGCACCTTGATGCCGGCGCCTTCAAAAATGGCGCGGTGGTTATCCCAGGTCGGTGCACTGACCCAGGCTTCGCTACCCGGGAAATATCGCTTGAGAAAGTCTGCTCCCACCTTGAGCGCGCCCGAGCCGCCCAGGGTCTGAATGGTGGCGACACGCTTGGCCGCCAGCACCGGGTGAGCGGCACCAAACAACAGTTTTTGCACACCGGCGCGGTAGCCGGCATCGCCTTCCATAGGCAGATACGGACGTGGCGCCAGTTGTTGCGCCATGGCTTCTTCAGCTTGGCGGACCGAACCGAGCAGCGGAATCTTGCCGGCTTCATCGTAGTAAATGCCGATGCCCAGGTTCACCTTGGTAGCGCGCGGGTCCTGGTTATAGGTTTCCACCAGCGAGAGGATCGGGTCGCCAGGATAAAGATCAATGTGCTCAAACATGGTTGCAGCTCAGCGAAGAAAAGGAGAGGAAGCCGGAGTTTTGCATCCCCGGCGCGATATGACAAATACGGCGTGCGCTCTCCTTACTTGATCAGGTGCTCAATGCCCGCAATTCACCGCGCACTACGCCCCACAATGTTCTGGATGTCAGCCCGGCAATCACGGCGGTAGCCAGCGCCAGCAGCGCAATGGCAATGCCGTTTGCCACCACATTTTGGGCAAATGCGGCGTACTTCAGCCCTGCACTGGCCGAGGCCGCCAGCGGGAAACTCACCGCCCACCAGGACACTTTGAACGGGCAGCATTGCACCAGGTTTCTCAGGCGGCCCAACAAGACGGCCAGCACAAACAGGGCCAGCATGAACAACGCCGTGGCAAACCCGTCTACCCCGCCCGCAGTGGCGGTATAAGCAGAGAACCCCACAGAGAATGGCGCCACCAGAATCAGCAGGGTGGGTTGCAGCGCATCCGGCAGCGGCTCTTCAAACATCAGGCGTGACAAGATCAGCGTGAACAACGGAATGGCAAAAAACAGCCCGACCGCGGTGGCAAACACCATCAGCCCATGGAGTTGGTCTGCCCAACCCAGCGCTGGCAAGGCCAGCGGAATATCAATCATGCCCACCACCGGGACAATCCACGCCGGGGTAGCGTGCGCCGGCTTTTGCCGCACACTGATCCAGCGCGACACCATGGCCCAGGCAAACACGGTCATGCCCACTGCACCAAGGCTCCAGACCATGCGGGCCAGCGTTTGGTCGATATCGGCCAGCAACAAGGGAATCAGCAACAGGCTGATCAGGGGCGTGCCAAACAGATTGCTGGCAATCGGGTGAGCAAACTCGGCCTGCACATGCGCAAAACCGGTTAACGCTTTGACCAGATACGCCCCCGCCAGCAGCACAAAGGCGACCAGTGCCAGCGCGCCAATCAGCCCTGCCAGCCATAAGGGTGTACCAAACAAGGTGTGGGCAAGACGCCAGGCAACAGCCAGCCCGGTCAAACCCATCACAGAGCCAAACAAGGCGACGGGCAGATAAGCCAGCCGGGCCGTATCCACAGCCAGCGCGGCAGGTGCAGGGGTAACAGAGGTGTTCATATGCGTGTCCTCAGTGTCAGTTCAATCAGAGTTTGCGCTTTTTGCAGCGCAGCGCTCGCTTCATCAGTCAGGCCAGCCAGGCGCGCCTGGGCCTGAATGGGGTGGAAGGCCACCCAAGTGGTGTCGGCGTCTTCCCGCACCAGCACCTTGAGCGGTAAATCCAGCGCAAATAAGGGGGAGGCCAGCATCAACGGCGTGCCAGCCTTGGGGTTGCCGTACACCAGCACCAGCGTCGGCGGCATATGCAAGCCCACGCTGGCGGCCCCCGCTGCGTGGTCCAGCCGGGCAAAGATAGTCATGCCAGCGGCTTCAATGGCGGTCTCCAGCTGGCTGACCGTTTCGGCAAAACTGGCGGGGCTTCTGATCTCAACGTAGGCGGTTCGCTCTAACCGGGCGGTACTCATATATCCTCCACATCACAATGCGTATGTCATGGACGAAGTATTGCGTCATCCCGTCAGACTGTGAATACTGGGGCGTATCAACTTCTAGCGAATCCGTATCGTGGATATGCTCACCCACCTGATCCAGCTGGCCCGCCCACAAGCCGGGCTGGATGTCCGGTGCCTGTTGGGCGGCAATTACGATCTGCCACATACCACCGCAGCGGATGGCTGCGCGCCGTTTCATGTGGTGCTGGCAGGAGCTTGCCGCATCGAAACCGAACATGGCGCGCCCATTCTGGCCCGCGCCGGTGATTTCATTCTGGTACGCAATGCCCATCGGGTGCGCAATATCACCATGAGCCACGCCGGCGGTACCGATCCTGTCCGCCTGACCCACGATGGCCTGCTCCCCCTGCGGCGCACGGGCCATGGCACGCCGGAGGTCGATCTCTTGTGCGGCCATTTTGATTATGTGCGCGGGCCGAATGAACTCTTATTCAAGACCTTGCCAGACCCGCTGCATGTCTCACTACTGGAGAACGAGGGCGATGACATCAGTGGCGTGTTGCAAAGCCTGGTCGAACTCATGCGCAAGGAAGCAGCCGCACAACGCGCCGGCGCGCTGGCAGTGGTGACGGCGCTTAGCCAGGCACTGTTTGCGATGGCGCTGCGCAACTATGGTGAGCATCATCCGGGCGAGGCCAGCGTACTGGGGCTGATCGCCGATCCCAGGCTGAGCATCGCCGCCCAGGCCTTGCTTAAAGCACCTGGCAAAGCGTGGACCATTGAAACCCTGGGTGATCTGGCCATGATGTCCAGAGCCACATTTGCCCGGCATTTTCGCGAGAAATCCGGCATGACGGTGTGGCAGTTCCTGACTGAGGTCAGAATGGCCCGCGCCAGTGATCTGTTGCGCGAAACGCGGCGTAGCGCTGCGGACATCGGCATGGAGGTGGGGTATTTGTCTGAAGCGGCATTTGGCAAAGCCTTCAAGCAACACACCGGCGAGATGCC
>JASLES010000339.1 GCA_030151005.1 Silvimonas sp. | reverse complement strand
AACTCATTGCGCAGCACGCCCATGATTTCCAGTGCGGCCTTCAGCGGGCCGGGGTTGGGCTCGCTGAACAAAAGCTTGATCAGCGGCGAGAGTGCGCTGGCCAGTTGCCGTGCTGCGGGTAAATCTCCGGCAGCGACGTGTGCCAGCATGCGGCGGTACAGATCTGGCCGGATATGTGCCGCGGCAGCAATCCCGCCGTGACCGCCAAGGCATGCCGTAATGAACAGCAGATGATCTTCGCCGCTCAACACGCGCAGGGGCGTTTCTTCAATCAAGGCGGTCAGTTGCGCCAGATTGCCGCCGCCGCTTTCCTTGATCGCCACAAATTGCGGATTGGCCGCCAGCGCCTTGATGGTCCCGACCTCCATATTCACGCCAGTCCGGTACGGAATGTTGTACAGCACAATCGGCAGACTGGTCGTTGCCGCCAGCGCCTCATAATGCTGGCGGATGCCCGCCTGCGACGGCCGCACGTACAAAGGCGGGCTGATCAAAAGCCCGCTGGCCCCATTGGCTTCTATACGCTCGACCCAGCGGCACATGCTGTAGGTGTCTGCGCCGCTCGCCCCCATGATCACCGGCACGTTGCCGGCCAGTGCCCGCACAATGCGCAATTGGGTCAGTTGTTCTGATTCACTCTGGGTAGCGGCCTCGCCCGTGGTGCCACACACCACCAGGCCATCAACGCCCTGGCGCAGCAGCATCTGGACGAGCTTTTCCAGCGCGGGGACATCCAGCGCGCCATCACGAAATGGCGTCACCAATGGCACCCAGACACCGGTAAATACCTGGCGCGGGTCAGCGCGACGCACTTGTGCCACGGTTTGCGGGGAAGGTGGAGCGATTAGGGTAGATACAGTCATCATTGCCTCTCTGGGTTCAAACACGGTTTGCAAAGCGGATCCCTGGAGGCGGTCCCGGCGGTCTGCAAATCAGTGTTTCAGGCAAGTTGATGCTGGCAGTCCCGTCGGTACGCGCCCGACGGGACAGACGGCCCGTCAGCGGCGCATCTGTTTTTTGGATTTATTGGACACCACGGCAAACGCGGCAGCCACGCGTGCATCTGCCTCAGCATCGCGCTGACTGGCAAATGAAAGGTGGACCAACCCAATTGCGTTCACGGCAGTTTCCGTAAAAATTTATGACGATCAAATGTAGCGGACGATGCGGACCGGTGTAAAGTACTTGTTCCGCAAGCCCCCGGATCGCCCCACACGGGCATCATTCATCCCAGGCGTGTATCCACCGCCTGACTTGCGCCGGTTGCAGCCCACCTGTTGCAGCTTGCGCGCACGATTTCTGCCGCAAGAACAGCCCCTTGCGCAAATGATTCCATTTGAAATAATGGTTGGGGTCGAACCGCCCGGTACGAGCGTGTACGCTAGTGCCCAGCCGGATTTTCCACTGTCCTTTGTCAAGAGCACATCCCATGGCCCATCCACTGGACCCGCATTTCGAAAAACTCACAAACCAGCTTGAAACCCTGATCAACCGCCTTGAAGCCGCCCTGCCGCCTGCTCCGCCGAGCACAGACTGGTCTGCCGTGGCGTACCGCTGGCGCGTGCAGAATGGTCATCGCTATCTGCAAGCCGTCAAGCACGTGCACAAGGTCAGCCTGGATGATCTGCAGAACATTGACCTGCAAAAGCAGCGGCTGGTCGAAAATACCCGCCAGTTTGTAAACGGCAAGCTGGCCAACAATGTCTTGCTGACCGGTTCACGCGGCTGCGGCAAATCGTCCCTCGTGAAAGCGGCGTGGAATGAATTTCGCGATACCGGCTTGCGGTTGATTGAAGTCGATAAGGCCCACTTGACCGATCTGCCCGATATTGTGGCGCTGATTGCAGACCGTGCTGAAAACTACCTGGTGTTCTGCGATGACCTGTCGTTTGAAGAAGGTGACTACGGTTATCAGGCGCTCAAGACTGCACTGGATGGCTCTATCGCCGCGCCCAGCGCCAACGTGCTGATCTACGCCACGTCTAACCGCCGCCACCTGGTGCCGGAATACTTCAGCGAAAACGAACAAACCCGGCACGTGGGCGATGAAATCCACTTTGCCGAAGCCATTGAAGAAAAAATCGCCCTGTCCGAACGCTTTGGTTTATGGCTTTCGTTCTACGGTTTCAGCCAGGAGGAATACCTCAATGCCGTCAAACACTGGCTGGCGCAGTTTGGCCAAACCGAATGGACTGAGGACGTGGAGCGCGATGCATTGAACTGGGCGTTGGGCCGGGGCGCACGCAGCGGCCGGATTGCATGGCAATTTGCACGGGACTGGGCCGGCAGTCACTAAGCGGCCACTTATTTGCTCGCCATTACAGTGCTGGCAGCAGCAGCGGTTCTACAAAGCGGACGGTCTCACCCATGCAGGGTGTGAACAATTTGTAGAACTGCTGCAGTGTCGTTTCAGACATGAGCCTTGGCGGCACATGGATCAGGTGCTTTGCAGCGTCTTCCACCGAGTCTTGTGCCAGCGGCCGTACCTTGCCGGTGACAAAAAAGGCCGGCCGACCGCTTTGGCGCAAGCCTTCCACCAACTCTTGCAACGCCACCGGCGCGGCATTGCGCAACAGATACCAGCCATCTTCCTGCACAATCAGCACCTGCACCGACAAACCCCAGGCATGTTCACCCACCACGCGCTCCGGCGCGGCGGCAACAATACTGCACACGGTGCCCGGTGAACGGGCCAGCGTGTTGATCAAACGCCAGCTTTGAGCCACGGTAACGGGCTGGATTTCAGTGATTTGCTGTGACACGATTGGGCGCCGGTTCTGAACGGTTTGAACGTTGAGGCCAATACTTACTAATGGCAAAAGCAAAGATGATCTTAGATGTTTTATTCCCACTTGCCTACATGGACAGCGCCAGCGGAGTCACGCCATGAATAATCCCGTAC
>JASLES010000286.1 GCA_030151005.1 Silvimonas sp. | reverse complement strand
CCCCATGACCGACAGGTGCATGCCGTCATCTCGTAGATAGCTCTCTGGCAGTGGTTTTTCCTTGTTCGCCACGTCTTTGAGCGAGACCGGCGCAATGTGCCAGCGGTACGGCTGATCCGCCTCCCGCACAATGGCCGGCATAACGCTGCGCTGCCCATGAATTGCAAAATCCACGGCAGCTTCGCCCACGGCAATGGCTTGTTCCAGATCATTGGCAGAGGCCAGATGGCGCGCGGCGCGTTGCATGTAATCGGCCACAGCCCAATGGCATTTGTGGCCCAGTTCCGCGCGGATGATATTGGCTAGCAGCGGGGCCACGCCGCCCAGTTGGGTGTGACCAAACGCATCAGTCCCGGCAGATTCTGAAAGCCGATGGCCGCCGGCATCACGAATACCCTCTGCTGCCACCACCACGCAGTAACCGACATTGGCGACCGTTTGCTTGACCGCACGCAGAAAACGCTGCGCATCAAACGGGACTTCCGGCAGCAGGATCAAGTGTGGTGGCTCGGCCGGTGTACGGCTGGCCAGGCCGGATGACGCGGCCAGCCAGCCGGTATGGCGACCCATGACTTCCAGAATGAACACCTTGGTGGAGGAAGACGACATGGATGCCAGGTCCAGCCCGCATTCCCGCGTGGTGGTGGCAATGTATTTGGCGACCGAACCAAAACCTGGCGAGGTATCGGTATGCGGCAGGTCGTTATCAATGGTTTTGGGGATGTGGATGGCGGTCAGGTCCAGGCCCTGGTATTGCGCGTATTCCGCCACTTTCAGGCAGGTGTCGGCCGAATCGCCGCCGCCGTTGTAGAAAAAATAACCAATGTCGTAGGCCGCAAACAATTCAAACAGCCGCTTGAGTTCACTACCGTGCTTGAGTTTGTGCCGACAAGAGCCAAACGCACCGCCTGGCGTATGCCGCAAGGCCGCCAATTGGCTTTCTGCCACCGTGCTGATATCAATCAACGACTCGGTCAACGCGCCCAGAATGCCGTTTTGTGCGGCGTACAACGTGCCGATTTTGTCCGGGTGCCGCCGTGCAGCGGAAATCACGCCCCATGCAGATGCATTGATAACAGGGGTTACACCACCCGATTGGGCATATAACGCATTTCTGGGCACGGTCGCGCTCCTTGTGGGGTTGCTGGCGTTTGAATAACAAGGGAATGGTTCAGCAAAGGTGGCCTTGCGGGCCGACTTTGCTCAACCATCCTGATGTCATTCTTGCGCGACGCAGCATTGAACCGCATCGGGACTTTCGCCACGTGGGAGAACCCTGATACCAGCGTTTGGCGAATGCTGACAGCGGCAAGGGCCGACGCGGTCTAACCTGAAGGCGCGGTGCAACTGTGTGCCCAGTGCGGTGCAGCGGGTTGACGCCCGCCCCACGACGGTGCAGTGGCGCGCACAAAACCCGTCTTTTTGTGTGCAAACAGCGGCCTTGCGGCTGGCACAAGGTTTGCAAGAACGACAGCAGCAGCACGTGCTGCCTCTGCCAGGCGCGGCCACGTCGGCGCGCATCGTCTCGTACCCATCATGGAAGTGCGAACCATGCACCAGATCGATTTGCCTGCCCAAACCGGATTTGACGAAATGCTGGACCGGGATCATTCAATCCGGCCGCACTACAAACCTTTTTTTGACTGGCTTAACGCCCAAACCCCCGCCATGCTGGCCAAGCGCCGGCAAGAAGCTGAATTGCTGTTTCATCGGGTCGGCATCACGTTTTCAGTTCACGGAGATGAAAGTGGTAATGAACGGCTGATTCCGTTTGATACCATTCCGCGCATTATTCCCGCTGCAGAATGGCAACTGCTGGAGGCCGGCCTCAAGCAGCGCGTGGCGGCGCTGAACGCCTTTTTGCACGATATCTACCACCATCAGCACATTCTGAAAGCGGGCAAGATCCCGGCCGAACAGGTACTGGTGAACGCGCAATACCGCTCGGCCATGTGCGGTATGGATCTGCCTCACAATCTGTACGCGCATATCGCCGGCATTGACATCATCCGGCACGGCGACGGTAACTACTACGTGCTGGAAGACAACCTGCGCGTGCCCTCTGGCGTGTCTTACATGCTGGAAAACCGCAAGATGATGATGCGCTTGTTCCCGGAACTGTTTGAGAAGCACGCTGTGGCGCCGGTCGAGCATTACCCGTCGTTGTTGTTGTCCACGCTGCGCCAGAGCAGTTATGCCGATAACCCGACCGTCGTGGTGATGACGCCGGGCCACTACAACAGCGCGTATTTCGAGCATGCATTCCTCGCCCAGCAAATGGGGGTGGAACTGGTCGAAGGGCGTGATCTGTTCGTCAAGGACCTCAAGGTGTATATGCGCACCACGGCGGGCCCCAAACAGGTGGACGTGATTTACCGCCGCCTGGACGATCTGTTTATTGATCCGCTGGTCTTTCACCCGGATTCCTCCCTCGGCGTGCCCGGGCTCATCGCGGCGTATCGGGCAGGCAACGTGGTGCTGGCCAACGCCATTGGCACTGGCGTGGCGGATGACAAATCCATTTATCCCTATGTGCCGGACATGATCCGGTTTTATCTGGATGAAGAACCGCTGCTGCTTAACGTACCCACCTGGCAATGCCGCAACCCGTCTGAATTGAGCCATGTGCTGGCCAATCTGGATGAACTGGTGGTCAAGGAAGTCCACGGTGCCGGTGGCTATGGCATGTTGATTGGCCCCAAGGCCACACGGGCAGAGATTGACCATTTTCGTGATCTGTTGAAAGCCAATCCGGCCAACTACATTGCGCAGCCCACGCTCTCGCTCAGTACCTGCCCGACGTTTGTGGAAGAAGGCATTGCGCCGCGCCACATTGATCTGCGGCCGTTTGTGTTGTCTGGCAATACGGTACGCATTGTGCCGGGCGGCCTGGCGCGTGTAGCGCTGCAAAAGGGCTCGCTGGTCGTGAATTCGTCGCAAGGCGGGGGGACGAAAGATGCCTGGATTCTGGAAGCGTAAAAGGGGGACACCAACATGATGCTCAGCCGCACTGCCGACCACCTCTACTGGATGTCCCGCTATCTGGAACGGGCCGAGAACCTGGCGCGTTTGCTGGATGTGAGTTTCAGCCTCTCTCTATTGCCGCAATCGCAAGGCGCCCGGGCGGAAATGCGCGCGCCGCTGGTGATCACCGAAACACTGGAGCGCTTCTCTGCGCGTTACCCCAAGCTCACTGCGGAGGCACTGCTGCAATTCATGGCGCTGGATCGGGACAACCCGGCCAGTATTCTCAGCTGCATCCGCCATGCGCGGGAAAACGCACACGCGGTACGCGGCAAGATCACGGTAGAGATGTGGGAGAACATCAACGCCACCTGGCTGGAGGCCAAGACGTTTGAGGCCAATGGCATTGCCAATGTCGGGGATTTTTTTGACTGGGTGAAAGCGCGCTCACACGTGTTCCGTGGCATTGCCTACGGCACCATTTTGCGCGGCGATGCATATAGTTTTATCCGGCTGGGCACGTTTGTTGAGCGTGCTGACAACACCGCGCGCCTGCTGGACGTCAAAGCCAGCCTGATTGGCGAGGCCAACAAAGAGAACCCGCAAGACGCCCAGGATTACTACGCCTGGAGTTCGCTCTTGCGTGCGCTGTCTGCCTATGAGGCCTACGTAGAGATGTACCGCGAAGGCGTCGAGATGCGTTCCGTGACGGAGTTGCTGGTACTGTCACCACGCCTGCCCCGCTCTTTGTGTGCCTGCCTCGATGCCATTTGCAAAATTGTGGCGCAGATCGAGGGTGACAACGGTCGGCTGGTACAGCGCGAAGCTCATCTTTTGTTGAACGATCTGCGCTTTACCCAGGTCGATGAAATACTGGAGCACGGTTTGCACAACTATCTGAGCGAGTGCCTGGCGGAGATCAACGCGCTGGGCAATACCATTGATGAAGCCTACCTGCGGGTGGCCTGACGCATGCATCTGGAAATCCATCACGAAACCACGTACCGCTACGACACGCCGGTTTCACACAGCGTGCAGTTGCTGCGGCTGACGCCACGGCGGGATCCGGACCAGACGACCTTGCACTGGCATCTGGATATTCCCGGCCGCACGGATCTGACCATCGATGCCTATGGCAACGAGCAGCATGTGCTGACGCTGGATCAACCGGTGGATGAAATCCGCATTGTGGCGCAAGGCGTGGTGGAGACGCGCGCCCCAACCCCGCAGCGCGAGGCTATTCCCGCTCTGGTTTTTCGGCAGCCCACCGCGCTGACCACGGCAGATGAAGCCATCAAGGACTTTGCCCGCAACTATCAACGCCTGGTAGAAAAACATGGCCGCCAGGGCTTGATGGACCTGATGGCCGATCTGCTGGACCGCATGCCCTACACACCGGGCCAGACCGATGCCGGCACAACCGCGCCGGAATCCTTCGCCCAAGGTCTGGGTGTCTGCCAGGATCATGCGCATGTGTTCATTGCCATCTGCCGCCACCTGGGCTTGCCCGCACGTTATATCAGCGGCTATCTGTACACCGAGAATGATCATCACGTGGCCAGCCACGCTTGGGTAGAAACACAAACAGAAGGGGCCTGGCATGCCTTTGATGTGAGCAACGCCTGCATTCCGGATGAGCGCTACGTGCGGCTGGCCATCGGGCTGGATTATCTGGATGCCTGCCCGGTGCGTGGACTGCGGCGTGGCGGCGGGCTGGAAACCATGGTCAGCCACGCGCGGGTACGCTCCATTTTGCATTTTCAGCAACACCAGCCAGCCCAGGCGCAAGCCCACCAGCAGCAGCAACAACAGCAATAAGATGACGTCACTGCAACACGCTGCGCGCTTTCCCAGCGCCGCGCCCGCAGCGCAGTAGAATAAAACGATACGAATGAACCGAGCCGCTCGATGACTTACTGTGTTGCCATGCGCCTGAAAGACGGGCTGCTGTTTGCCTCAGACTCCCGCACCAATGCCGGCGTTGATCACATTGCCACGTTCCGCAAAATGCATGTGTTTGAGGTGCCGGGTGAGCGCGCCATTGTGATTCTCACGGCCGGTAATCTGGCAACCACGCAAAGCGTGATCAGTTTGCTGCAGGCGCGCACCCAGCAAGAGCTGCATCATCTCTTGAATGTGAATTCGCTGTATGAAGCGGCCATTCTGGTCGGCGAAACCGCTCGGGAAGTCGTCCGGCGCGACAGCCCAGGCTCCGGGGACGCCAGCATGTCGCAAGGCGTGGATTTTGGCGGATCGTTTATCGTTGGCGGGCAGATTCGCGGCGAAGCGCCGCGCCTTTTCAACGTTTACCCGCAATGCAACTTCATTGAGGCCTCAGAAGACACGCCGTATTTCCAGATTGGTGAGTCCAAATACGGCAAGCCGATTCTGGATCGGGTGATCCAGTTTGATACGTCGCTGGAACAGGCCCTCAAATGCATGCTGATTTCGTTTGATTCCACCATCCGCAGCAATCTGTCTGTCGGCCTGCCGATTGACGTACTGCGTTACAAAACCGACGCATTCACCAAAGCCAGACCCTACCGCATTGAAGAAAACAAAGCCTGGGACAACCGGACCCGCACGGCGTGGAGCCGCGGTGTGCGCAAGGTATTCGGGCAGATTCCGGAAGCGGACTGGTTTGACCAGTTATAAGGCGCACGGTGCGGGGTCACCTACCCTTTCGCCCGTGCTCGTCCCCCAGCACCCAGGCTGCCACCGTCTGCGCCATTTCACGCCGATGCGCGCCCACACATAAACCATGATCCGCGTCGGGCATCAGGACAAAGCGTCCGTTTGCGGCCATGGCCGCCTGCTGCCCCACTTCCGGCTTCACCACGACGTCTTTGCCGCCATGGATCACCAGCACCGGCAGCCGTGCGTGCGTCAGGGTCGCGTTCAGATTAAACGCCAGCGCCTCGGCCACCAGTGCTTTTCCGATTTCCAGCCCGACAAAGTCCGCGCTGCCGTTCTCCAGCAGGGGCGAATTGGCCATGACTTGCTGCAGATACTCGCCCAGTGTGCCCGCAGGCGCTAACAACACCGCGCTGGCCAGATCATTACGCCGCGCGATCACACTGGCGGTGGCCAGAGCGCCCATGCTGTAGCCAAGCACATGCCAGCGCAAACCGGGGTAACGCTGCATGAGCTCATCGAGCAAGGTATTGCTCTGCATGATCTGATCGGCAATGGATAAATCCGCAAAGCGACCACTGCTTTCGCCGCAGCCAGCAAAATCAAACCGGAAGACAGCAATACCCCGCGCCGCCAGCGCACGCCCCAGTTCGACAAACAGATAGGCAAACTCGATGCGTGATCCGGTAAAACCATGCAGCAACAGGATGGCGTCACCGCTGGCTGCTGCGTCTGGCAGGTGGGCAGAACCCGTTAAAATCTGCTTGCGGTAGTCCACGTTCAGGGCAATTTCTGCCATCGCCACTCCTCTGGATGGTTGGGGCTCACGAGCAAGACATTACGCCACGATGCGATGCCAGGGGTTTGCCGGCATTGTGCAATCGGCACGCTTGACGAGCCTGCTACACTAGAGGCATTCCGCTTATCGAGTCCCCTCAATGTACGATATTGCCCGTTCCCAGCTTGTTACCGTGCGCGATTGCCTGCGCTTTGCCGTATCGCGCTTCAAGGATGCCAACCTCTTTTACGGTCACGGCACCGACAACGCTTATGACGAAGCCGCCTGGCTGATTTTGTCCATGCTGGGTTTGCCGCTGGATCGTCTGGAACCGTTTCTGGACGCCCGCCTGTTGCCGCAAGAGCTGGACAAGGTCGTCGAGGCCATTCGCCAGCGCGCTGAGGAACACATCCCCACGGCTTACCTGACGCATGAGGCATGGCTGGGCGAATACAAGTTCTATGTGGATCAGCGCACCATCGTGCCACGTTCGTTTATTGCCGAGATTTTGCGTGATGGCGGGCTGGAGCCGTGGATTGAACACGCAGAACTGGTACATCGCGCGCTGGATCTGTGTACCGGTTCTGGTTGCCTGGCCATCTTGCTGGCCGACCATTTTCCGGATGCCGAAGTGGACGCCATCGACCTCTCGCCAGATGCGCTGGATGTGGCGGAAATCAACGTCGCCAACTACAACATGGGCGAACGCATCCACCTGATCGATTCCGACCTCTTTACCGAAGTGGAAGGCGAAACCTACGACTTGATCGTGTCCAACCCGCCGTATGTAGATGCACCGTCGATGGACGAATTGCCGGCAGAATATCGCCACGAGCCGGAAATGGCCCTGGGCAGTGGGGACGACGGCCTGGATATCACGCGCAAGATCATCGAATCGGCCACGACCTATCTGAACGAAATGGGCGTATTGATGGTGGAAATCGGCCACAACCGCGAAGTGCTGGAAGTAGCCTACCCCAATTTGCCCTTTGTCTGGATGGACACCACCAGTGGCGATGGCTTTGTGTTCTTGCTGACGCGCGAGATGCTGGTCGAGGCCGGTTACTGACCGGCGCCAGCGACCGCCAGTTCTTCTGTCACGGGCAGCCGGTGCGGTTGCCCGTCGATAAACATCAAGAGCTCACCCGCACCCATCCGCACCCAGCACTCGTTATCCGTCAGCGGTTGGGTGGCAATGACCGCCACCATGTCTTTGGCCCCGGTATAGCGGGCAAAATCGACCGAGACATCGGTATCTGACAGATGCGCTGTGGCAAAGGGCGCGCACCGCACAATGTAGTGCAAGTCTGTGGCGCACCGGGCAAACAGTGCCGTGCCATCAGACATCAGAAAATTGAAGGTGCCTTGGCTGGCCAGACGATCCGCCAGTTCTGTCAGCGCCTGGTGCAGTACCGGCAACGGCGGTTTATCGACAAACCGCAGCGCCAGTTCGTTCATGATCCAGCAAAACGCGTATTCGCTATCGGTCGTCCCCACCGGGCGAAAGCGCGAACTTCCCAGCGGCGGCAGATCGGTCAGATTGCCGTTGTGGGCAAACAGCCAGTAACGGCCCCACAACTCACGCTTGAACGGATGGGTATTGGCCAGCGAGACCACGCCCTGGGTGGCTTTGCGGATATGCGCCACCACATTGGTGCTTTTGATGGGATAGCGGTACACCAGTTCGGCCAGCGGCGACAGGGCCGAGGGCTGGTGATCCAGGAACATGCGGCAGCCGTCGTCTTCGAAGAACGCAATCCCCCAGCCATCCGAGTGGTGATCGGTCACCCCTCCGCGCTGGCGGAATCCTTCAAACGAAAAAACGATATCGGTAGGCACATTGCAGTTCATGCCCAATAGCTGGCACATGGCATCACTTCTCTGAACAACTCAAGCAGTATTCATTATGCGTTTGTCACCGGCGCAGTGGAACCCTGATTCGCGACCGAATGTACACACGTGTGGCAAAGGTGACTTGAGCGGTAGGCAACAATCCTTTGCGCGCACAACAAAAAGCCCGGTCAGACCGGGCTTTTTGTATAGAACATGGCAGCGCTTAATCGCCCAGTGCGCCTGCGCCGATGCTAAAACCGCAATCAACGTACAGGATTTCACCAGTCATGCCGGACGACAAGTCCGACATCAGGAACGCAGCAACGTTACCGACTTCCAGCTGGGTCACATTGCGCTTGAGCGGCGTGGCATCTGCAGCACGCTTGAGCAACGAACCGAAATCCTTGATGCCGGATGCAGCCAGGGTCTTGATCGGACCGGCAGAGATACCATTCACGCGGATGCCGCGTTCGCCCATGGCCGCAGCCATGTAACGCACGTTGGCTTCCAGGGAAGCTTTAGCCAGACCCATCACGTTGTAATTGGGGATCGCACGTTCCGCGCCCAGGTAAGACATCGTGATCAGCGCGGCATTGTCTGCCAGCAACGGACGCGCCGCTTTGGCCATGGCAGCAAAGCTGTAGGAGCTGATGTCATGTGCGATCTTGAAGTTGTCACGCGTGACCGCATCCAGGTAATTGCCTTTGAGCGCTTCGCGCGGGGCAAAACCGATGGAGTGCACCAGACCATCGAGCTTGTCCCAGTGCTTGCCCAGTTCAACAAACAACGCTTCGATCTGCTCGTCGCTTGCCACGTCACAGGGCAGCACAAGCGTGGAATCAAAATCGGCAGCCAGATCAACCACACGCTGCTTCAGTTCTTCACTGACGTAGGTAAATGCCAGTTCTGCGCCTTCACGCTTGGCTGCTTCCGCGATGC
>JASLES010000280.1 GCA_030151005.1 Silvimonas sp. | reverse complement strand
TAATGCCGCGCTCGCACGGGTAAACGACACCCAGGTCTGCGCGGGCGTGATCCAGCAGGCGGATCATGCTGCGTGAGGTTTCGTGCGACAGGATCGGGCTCTGGCGTTTGCCGGTCCGCAGCAACTCACAAAAATGTGCTGTCTCGTAGTTCAGGCCACCACCTTCAGCCGGTTCGTGCAGTTCTGTTTTGCGGCCATCGGCATAGACAATGGTGGCCCGCTCCGGGTGCCACCATTTTTCGTGGATAACGACGTGGCCGCCGGTGCCGCTGATCATGGCATCGCCCGCGCCGCCCACGCCCAAACCGCAGTACACATGTGAAAACCCGTTGCGATGGCGGCTGTTAATGCTGGCAAAGGTATCCACGCCGCCTTCCACCGTGCCCTGCACTTGTACGTTCTGCGCTGCGCCCAGCCAATCCACCGCCAGGAACACGCCGTACACGCCAATATCCAGCAAACCCCCACCGGCCAGCGCGGGGTCATACAGGCGGCCGCCAGATTGGGCATCGGGAATGGCAAAGCCGGCACGGGTAAAGCGGATCTGGCCGATCGGGTCTTGCTGTAGCGTCTCGCGCAGTTTGCGGTACAGCGGATAGAACGGCGGCTTCATGGCCTCCATAAAGAGCTTGTCGCTCACGGCGGCCTGCGCCAGCACGGCTTCCAGTTCACCCAGGCTGATTGCCGCCGGTTTTTCACAGAGCACAGCCTTACCAGCGCTCAGCGCGGCCAGGCAGTACTGGGCATGGCTGTTATGCGGGGTGGCAATGTAGACGGCATCGATATCACTGGCCAGCAGGGATTCGAGCGATGTGGCAGCCGTGGCGCCAAAGTCTTTGGCAAAGGCGGCGGCCTTGTCGGCGGTGTGATTCCAGACCTGAGTCAGTACAGCATCAGGGACGTAGTTGAGGCCGTCGGCAAAACGACGGGCAATTCCGCCGGTTCCGATCACGCCAAAGCGTATGGTTTGGGAGGACATGGCACATTCCGTTGACTGGATTTTATCTGGCCATGATAACCCGTGAGATGGTGCGAGCGAACCGGGTAAACACTGGACAGGCGACAAACATCATGTCCCGGCACAACCTGCCGCGCTAACGGGTATGAAAAAGGGCCGCCTTCGCGACCCTTTGCAACCGGCCCGCTCAGGCCTTATCAAAGCGCATCAGCGCCAGGCTACCGCGCAGGTTGGGCAAGAACGAGACCTTCTGGTCCTGGTGCATCACCACCTGACCAGTGGCCTTCATCCCCAGTTTGTTCAACAGCACGCCAAAGTCATAGATGGTGCACAGGTGAATGTTGGGGGTGTTGTACCACTGGTAAGGAATGGTCTCAGACACCGGCATACGGCCCAACGCCAGTTGCCAGCGGTTTTCCCAGTAACCAAAGTTGGGGAAGGTCACAATGCCGGTGCGGCCCACGCGCAGCATTTCAACGAGGATGTTCTCAATGTTGTGCATGGCCTGAATGGTCAATGACAACACCACGTAGTCAAACGTGTTGTCCTCAAAGGTACCCAGGCCACTTTCCAGATCGGTCTGGATTACATCGACGTTTTTCTCGACGCAGGCGGTAACGCTATCGACATCAATTTCTACGCCATAGCCCTGCACGCGCTTGTGGCTGGATAACCAGGAGAGCAAAGAGCCATCGCCACAACCCAGATCAAGCACGCTGGAATCCGGGGTGATCCAGTCGGCCACATTGCGCAGGTCGGGACGCAAGTTCAGGTTGTTCATGCGCTCACCTCCGCGGCCACGCGGTTCATATAAGCCCGCATGATGTTGTGATACGGCGCGTCTTCCATCAGGAAGGCATCGTGGCCGTGGGCCGATTCAATTTCGGCGTAGCTGACGTGCTTTCTGGCATCCAGCAGGGCTTTGACGATTTCGCGCGAGCGTTCCGGCGCAAAACGCCAGTCGCTGGTAAACGAAACCACCAGGAACTTGGCCAGCGCGTCTTTCAGCGCAACGGCAAGGTCGCCGCCGTAATGGCGGGCCGGGTCGAAATAATCCAGCGCCTTGGTCATCAACAGGTAGGTGTTGGCGTCGAACATGTCGGAGAACTTGTCGCCCTGGTAGCGCAGGTAGGATTCGATCTCGAACTCAACATCGTAGCTGTAGCGGTACTCACCGCTGCGCAGCAGGCGGCCGAATTTTTCACCCATGCCGTCGTCCGACAGATAGGTGATATGCCCCAGCATACGCGCCAGGCGCAGGCCGCGACGCGGCACGGTGTTGTGGGCGTAGAAATCCCCACCGTGAAAGTCCGGATCGGTCAGGATGGCCTGACGGGCCACGTCGTTGAACGCAATATTCTGGGCGGTGAGCTTGGGCGCAGAGGCAATCACCAGTGCGTGGCGCACGCGCTGCGGATAGGTGATGGTCCAGCGCAACGCCTGCATACCTCCCAGGCTGCCGCCGATCACCGCGGCAAACTGGTGGATACCCAGCATGTCGGCCAGGCGCGCCTGGGTTTCTACCCAATCTTTGACCAGCACCAGCGGAAAGCGCGAGCCATAAGGCGTGCCGGTTTCCGGGTCGATGGACGACGGGCCGGTCGAGCCATGGCAACCACCCAGGTTATTGAGGCCAATCACAAAGAAGCGATTGGTATCGATGGGCTTGCCCGGCCCGATCATGTTGTCCCACCAGCCCGGATTCTTGTCGGTTTCCTCGTAACGCCCGGCCACGTGGTGGTGGCCTGACAATGCGTGGCAGATCAGGATGGCGTTGGAGCGGTTTTCGTTGAGCGTACCGTAGGTTTCATACATCAGCTCGTAGCGCGGCAAGGTCACACCGCTCGACAAGGCGATGGGCTGATCGAACACGGCCTTCTGGGCTGTGACGATCCCTACGCTTGACGGGTTGGTCATGGTCGGTCCTGTTGCTGGTGGTTCAGGGCTGGGCTGGCGAGTGCGAAGAGTCATCGCCGGCAAACTGCGCCGCATGCATATGCGTGTATTGGCCGCCCTTGGTGATCAACTCACTATGGTGGCCAGATTCAATAATCTTGCCGTGCTGCATGACCACAATGCGATCAACGTTTTCGATCGTGGAAAGCCGGTGGGCAATCACGATGGTGGTGCGGTTCTTCATCAGGTTTTCCAGCGCGGCCTGTACTTTGCGTTCAGATTCGGTATCCAGCGCGCTGGTGGCTTCATCCAGGATCAGGATGGGGGCATCTTTGTAAATGGCGCGGGCGATGGCCAGCCGCTGGCGTTGACCACCAGACAGGCGCACGCCGTTTTCACCCAGAATGCTGTCAAAGCCGTCCGGCATGGCTTCTACGAAATCCCGGGCAAAGGCGGCTTCTGCCGCAGCCAGCACGCGCTCGCGCGAGGGGTTGGCATCGCCATAAGCAATGTTGGCGGCCACGGTGTCGTTAAACAGCACGACATCCTGGCTGACCATGGCAAATTGCCGGCGCAAATCCAGCAGCTTGTAATCCGACAGCTTCACGCCATCAAGTCTGATGCTGCCACTGGTGGGGTCGTAAAAACGCGGCAACAGGTTGGCCAGCGTGGTCTTGCCACTGCCGGAACTACCCACCAGCGCAACGGATTCACCCGGTGCCACGGTCAGCGAGACATGATCGAGCGCGGGGCGGTTTTCATCGTTGTACTGGAACACCAGGTCGTCAATGACGAGTTCACCCTGCGCCCGATCCAGCGCTTGCGCGCCGGCATCGGTTTCCGGCTCTTCATCGAGCACGGCAAACACCGACTCTGCCGCCGCCAGGCCACGGTGCAGGCTTTCGTTAATCTTGGTGATGTTCTTGATGGGGGTCTGCAACGCCATCATGGCCACCATGAACGATACAAACGAACCCGCCGTCAGCACCCCGGCCTGCGCGCGCAAGCTGGCGTAATAGATGATGGCGGCCAGCGTGATCCCGATCAGGAACATGATCAGGCCAGAGTTGGTGCTGGAAGTGGCCGCACGCTTTACCGCCAGGGAACGCACACGGTTGTTGACGGTGAAAAAGCGGTTGACCTCGTATTTGCCGCCGCCAAACACCTTGACGATACGCTGACCGGAAATCGATTCATCCAGAATACTGGTCATCTCGCCCATGGAAGACTGCGTAGCGCGCGACAACTTGCGCTGGCGCTTGCCCACAATGCGGATCGACAACGCCACGCCAGGCAGCAACACCACGCACAGCAGCGTGAGTTTCCAGTCCGTATAGATCATCACGCCCAACAGAAACACAGCCAGCATGGAGTCTCGCACCAGCACCGTGAGCACTTGCACGCCGGCATCCATGATCTGGTTAACGTCATACGTCACGCGGGAGACCAGTACGCCGACAGAAGACTTGTCGAAAAACTTGACCGGCAACTGCATGAAGCGCGCGAACATGCTCTCACGCAGATCATGCATCACGCGGGAGGACAGCCAGGCACTGGCGTAATCGCTGGAGAAATTGGAGACCAGCCGCAGCACGGCCATGCCCAGAATGATGGCCGGCAAAATCCAGGCATCCTGGCGGGCTAACGAGTCGGCGCGCAGGTTGTGGTCAACCAGTGGCTGCAAAAGGCGTGTCAGTGCGGCATCGACGCCCGCAGAAACGGCAAGGCCCACCATGGACATCACGACCATGCCCCAATAGGGCTTGATCTGTTGCAGGATGCGGAAATAGAGGGTACGGCTGGTGGTGCGGTTGCTCATGCAGGCGGCTTGTCTGGCGCAAAACGCTGATTATAAACGGGGTGGGGATTGGCGGGGGGTAAAACGCGCCGTTGGCGCGGCATTCGCGTGGGGCGCGACTTACCGTGGCGATTTGCAAACCACTTTGTCATTCCCGCGAAGGCGGGAATCCAGTAGCGGCATTGGCAGATGCCACGGCGTAGCCCGGATGAAGCGGTAGCGGGAATCCGGGGTGGCTGGCCTGGACAATGTTGTTGCAGTTCGTAGGGTGGATTCGGAGCGAGAGCGACAATCCACCATGATGGCTTTAAAACCTTGAACATCTGTTAGCGCCTGACGGCGCGGGTTTGAAAAGCTTTTGATACCCGGGGTGCCGGGCCCACGTCACTTTCTTTGCTTCGCCAAAGAAAGTAACCAAAGAAAGGCGACCCCAGCCTGGCGGCCCTCCGGGCTGCCCTCAGTCGGTCGAGAGCCTAAGGTCTCCCTCCCTTCTTCGGCGCTTGGCTTTAATGGGGAAGGAAAGTCAAAAACAACCCCAACTGCAACAACGAAAACCATGGCTGCAAGCGCCCAGCGGGTTTGGCCGTTGTCCCCTTGACTGCGCCGAGCATCGCAGCGGAGTCCGGGGTTTCGGCGGAGGGGTGTTTGAGCGAAGCGAGTTCCCCCAGCCAGCCGGACTTCGCGAGAAGCACAGGGAACCCGCGCAGCGGGCGCAGTCGCAGGGGTCGCCTTTTCTTTGGGCACTTTCTTTTGGCGACCCAAAAGAAAGTGCCTGGCTGTCGGGCTACCCCCGACATGTAAAAAACCCGCGCCGCAGGCGCTAACAAGGCTTTCCTGTGTTGCTGCGCCCCTTACCCTTCTTGCCGCTTCAAATAAATCGTCGCCATATCCGGTTCATCCAGCGCTCTGACCACACTCGCGGGGTTACCCGCCACCAGCGTGCAGCGAGGCACGTCCTGGGTAACCACTGAGCCCGCCCCAATTACGGCGTGGTCTCCAATCGTCACCCCAGGGCAAATGATGGCGCCCGCGCCGATCCAGACGTTTTCGCCAATGGTCACCGGTTTGGCGGTGAACGCGACTTGCTGCCGCTCCCACGGGTCAACGGGATGTGTGGTGCTATGGATTTGCACCCAGGGGGCAATCAGGGTGTAGTCGCCGATGATCACCGGGGCGCTGCCAGAAATGGTCAGGCCCAGGTTCACAAATACTTTCTTGCCCAGGCGCACGTTGTGGCCTGCAGCAACAAATAGCGGCGGGGTGACGCTGGCGCCTTCAGCCTGGCCAAACAGCAAGGGCAGCAACTCAGCGCGTTCAGCGTCAGGTGTGGCGGGGTCGTTGAAGCGTTGCAGGCGTTCACGCGCGGCTTGCCAGTTTTCCCGGTTTTGCCCGATGTCTGCAAACTGATATTGCACTGTTGTTTTGGCCATGATCCCGCCCCTCTTCACAGATGGCCGCAGCTTACCGCGCGTGCGGGCGCACGAGTGCAAACGCGGCAATGCCGGCTAACTGGCGCGGTTGGCCAGTGCGTCACGCATGCGGCGCAGCGCTTCTTGCAAGGTACCCAGCGCACAACCAAAGTTCAGCCGGACAAAGCCTTTGAGGCCAAAATCCGCGCCGCTGGACAAACCCACGCCAGCAGCTTCAAAGAAGGCAGCAGGGTCATCAATGCCGGTCGCCCGGCAATCTACCCAGGCCAGATAGGTGGCTTCTGGCCGGGTCACGCGCAGGCCTTCATAGCCATCCAGTTGCTGCATGACCAGATCACGGTTACGCCGCAGAATGTCCAGCAACTCGGCACGCCAGGCCACGCCGTCACGGTAGGCGGCTTCGCACGCCACATAGCCGAAGATATTCACGTGCGGCACGATGCCGCGCATCACGTCGGCAAAGCGCTTGCGCAACGCCGGATTGGGAATGATGGCAAACGAGCAGCCCAGCCCAGGCACGTTATATGTTTTGGAAGGGGCCATCAGCGTAATGCTGCGCTGGGCCGCATCCTCAGACAGCGCAGCAAACGGTACGTGTTTATGTTCGGCGTCCAGGATCAGGTCGCAGTGGATTTCATCGCTGACCACAATCATGTCGTGGCGTTGCGCCACGGCCGCCAGTTGCAACAGTTCTTCTGTCCGCCAGACGCGGCCCACCGGGTTGTGTGGGTGGCACAGCATCAGCGTGTTGTTGCCGGGCCCCAGGCTGCTCACCAACTGGTCGATATCCCATGCCCAGTGCGCACCATCCGCCGTATCGGCTTCCAGCATGGGCACGCGCACAAGGCGGCGTTGGGACAGCGTTGGTGCGCTCATGAACGGCGGGTAGACCGGCGTGGCAGTCAGCACCGGATCGTCATGGCTGCCAGTGGCACGGCAGGCCACATTGAGCCCCACTACCAGGCCCGGCAGCGGTACCAACCAGTCTGGCTGGATCTGCCAGTGGTAGTCGCGTTGCATGGCCATGACCAGCGTCTGCACCAGCGATGCTTGCGGGTCCGGATAGCCAAACACGCCATGTGCCACGCGCTCTTGCAACGCTTCGGTAATGGCAGGCGGTGAGGCGAAGTCCATATCTGCCACCCATAGCGGCAGAATGTTCTCGTCGTACTTGCGCCACTTGGTACTGTCGCTGTCGCGCCGGTTGATGACCGTATCAAAATCAAACATCCGCAATCCTTGTCATTTCTTGTGACTGATGCGCCAGACCCCGGCCATAACGACCACGGTGCCTAACCATTGTAGCGAAGTGAGGTGCTCATTCAGGATCAGCACCCCCAGAAAGATCGTCAGAATCGGGCCCATGCTGCCAATGATGGCGGTGCGCGGCGCGCCAATGCGGGCCATGGCTGCGGCCAGCGCGTAGATGGGGAACACGGTCGCCACCAGCGCAATCACCGCCGCATAAGCCCAGACTGGCCACGGCAAGATCAGCGCCGACCAGGGCCTGGTCAGCACAAAGTGCGTCAGCATGGCTGCGGCCGAGACCGTGAGGGCGTTTTCGGTAAAGCGCATGGCCCCCACACGGGCAATCACGCGCGGGCTGAAGGTCAGAAATACGGCGTAACACAAGGTGCTGAGAAACACCTGGCCAATGCCCAGCCATGTGCCTTGAGCGGCAGAGAGCTCTGGCCACAGCACCAGTAGCATGCCGGTGTAGGAAATCACCAGCGCACCGGCTACGCGGCGGGTAATGGGGTGATGGGCAAATACCGCCGAGAGCAACACCGTGAACGTGGGGTACAGAAACAGGATCAATCGTTCCAGGCTGGCGCTGACCGTGACCAGACCCAGAAAGTCGAACAGACTGGAGAGGTAATACCCGGCCAGACCCAGGCCGATCAGTTGCCAACGATCTGCCCGCGTCATGGGCGGGCCATCTTCCCGCCGGACCAGTTTGACCAGCCAGAACAGCGGCAAGGCGAGTGCCAGCCGCAGCGTCAGCAGGGTGATGGCATCGACGTGATACCGATAGGCCAGCTTCACAAAAATGGCTTTGGAGGCAAAGCCGGTGGCCGCGCACAGCGCCAGGATCACCCCAAAGCGAAAACCGGCGTCATGCGTGTGTGGGGCAAGGGTAGTGTCGGTCATCGCGAAGGTGTCGGCCTGGCCGGTGTGATCAGATTGCTGAGTGTTACTGGTCTGTCGCCGCGTCGTTTTTCATACGGGCAATGGTCGATTCAATCAGTCGCCGGGCAATGCTGGCGCGCATGGGCAGGTCAGGCAGTTTGTCCAGCGTGAACCACTGCGCGTCTTCAATCTCATCCGGCTGGCAGACGATGTCGCCGCTGTCGTAATCGGCCGTGAACGCCAGCATCAGGGAGTGCGGAAACGGCCAGCTCTGGCTATCAAACCATTGCAGGTTTTTCACACGCAAACCAACTTCTTCCATCACCTCGCGGTGAATGGTGTCCTCGCAAGATTCACCAGCCTCGACAAACCCCGCCAGGGCGCTGTACACGCCTGGCTTGAAATGAGGCGAGCGCGCCAGCAGCAGCCGGTCGCCATCCCGGATCAACACCATGATGGCCGGAGAGACGCGCGGGTAATGCCGGTGTCCGCAGGCCGGGCAAGCGCGCGCAGGCTCCTGGGCTGCCACTTCGGTTCTGGTGCCGCAGACACCACAAAAGCGGTGCTCCCGATCCCAGGTCGCCATTTGCTTGGCGCGGGTGGCGATCCAGAAATCGGCTTCATCCATCTGGCCATAAATGGCGCGCAGGTTATGGTTCACCCAGCCAGCGGGTGCCTGGGTGGTTTGCGGCCAGTACAGCAGGCGGCAAGGCTGGCCCGAACGATGACCAATCAGGTAATCAAGTTCCGGGGGTCCAAGGTGCTCGATCAGGACTTGCGCGCGCGGCAAGCCGCGGCTGTCATCCAGCAACAACTCTTCGCCCACGAAGGCGTAGCAACGCGCCTGGTCATCGGCGCAACGGGAGGCAAAAGCGGGAATAAAGCTGGAGAGCGGCATGGATTCATCATACGCGCTGTCATGATAAAAGTTGAAGACGCAGTGCTTGAGGCCGGCAAACAAACGCACCCTTTTGGGGCTTGGCGCGCTGAATGTGCCTTTTTGAAAAAATTTTGCGAAATGTGTCAACCAGGGACAAAAACACCCCGTTATTACCGTGCGGGCGGCGAGAGCTGCTCGTGTGCGGTTGACAACGCTCTGTCGCCTTAACTGGCACGAGCTTTAGGGCACCTGCTTGATGCAGGTGCCTTTTTTCTTTTGTGCGATGCATGTTTGCCGTGGCAAACGTCATCACAGTTTCTTGCTGATGGCCTCCCACTCGGCCCGGCTTACCGGCGTAATCGACAACCGATTGCCCCGCTGCAGTACTTGCATCTCTGCCAGCTCTGGCATGGCCCTCATTTCCGGCAAACCCATCAGTCGGGTCTTCTTCACAAACTTCACATCCACCTGCATCCAGCGCGGATTTTCACGGCTGGATTTGGGATCAAAGTATTTGGAATCAGGCTCAAACTGCGTGGGGTCCGGATAGGCGTGACTGCTGACTTCGGCAATACCGGCAATGCCAGGCTCCGGGCAACTGGAGTGATAAAACAGCACCACATCCCCTACCTGCATTTGGTCCCGCATGAAATTGCGCGCCTGGTAGTTGCGAACGCCAAACCAGCCCAGTTTGCCATCACGCGCCAGGTGGTCGATGCCAGCTTCATCGGGCTCTGATTTCATCAGCCAGTAGTGAACGGGGCGAGTACTCATGCGTGCAAGGTATCCCAGATCAATTTGGCCAGCAGCACAATGGCCAGAGTCAGAAACAGGCGACGAATCCAGGTGTTGCCACCTTTAAGCGCCATGCGGCTACCCACTTGCGCACCGGCCACGTTGGCGGCGGCCATGGGTATGGCATAACCATAGATCACCGCGCCCACCGGAATAAAGGACACCAGCGCGGCGAGGTTGGTAGCCAGGTTCACCACTTTGGCCGAGGCAGACGCCCGCAGGAAATCAAAGTGAAAGAACCGCACAAACAAAAAGATCAGAAATGACCCGGTGCCCGGCCCGAAAAACCCATCGTAAAAACCGATACAGGCACCAATCACCAGGCCCACATACAAATCACGCCGGGTCAGTGGCCGACCCGCATCTTCCGTACCGAAGGTGGGTTTGATCCACGTATAGACCAGCATGACGGCCAGCAAAATGATGACCAGGGGCCGCACCCAGTGTTTATCCAGCAGCTGGATCATACTGGCGCCACCATAAGACCCCAGGAACGCCGCCACGGCGCAAGGCAGCAGAATGTGCCAATCCAGCTTGACCTGGCGCGCGTATCGCCACGTGGCTGAGGCCGTACCCATGATGCTGGCAAACTTGTTTGTGCCCATCAATGTGGCTGGGGCGACGTTGGGCAGAATGGCAAACAAGCCCGGCACCTGAATCAAACCGCCCCCGCCCACTGCGGCATCAATCATGCCGGCGACGAAAGACAACGGAATCAACAGGGCGATGGTACTGGGGTCGATCATGGTGGGTACTGGGGTGGGGATCAGGCTGACAGCTTGCCATTAGCTGTGTTGCGTGAATATTGTGCGCAACCCGAACGGGGGGATGGGGTGAATGACCGCCACGACTTCGGATTTGCGTTGAATGAGTACACCGGCGTCCTGGCTGGATTCCGGCTCCGGGCCGGAATGACGAGTCAGTAGGATGCGCGCTGAATTCGCTGTTGGGGTTGCTTTTGACTTTCTATCCCCCATTAAAGCCAAGCGCCGATGGAGTGGAGGGAGACATCAGGCTCCCGACCGACTGAGGGAAGCCCGGAGGGCCGCCCGGCTGGGGTCGCCTTTCTTTGGTTACTTTCTTTGGGGCCGCCGAGGTGGCGAAGCAAAGAAAGTAACGTGCTCCGGCCACCGCCGGTATCAAACGCCTTTCAGCCCCGCGCCGACAGGCGCTAACACACACGTTGCCACGGTGGATTGTCGCTACCGCTCCGAATCCACCCCAGCATGGCAAAGGCCACCTGCAGTGGCCGGACTGGATTCCAGCGTGCGGCGGAATGACGAGTTAGAGCAGTAAACCCCCTTACCCCATTGCCACATACCCCGGCTGCCCAGCCACCCGCTCCAGCCACGCCCGCACCGCCGGAAACGGCACCAGATCAATCAGCCCTTCATGCGCCTTGTGCGTATATGCATACAGGGCGATATCCGCAATGGAATAGCGCTCGCCCACAAAGAATCGTCGCGTCGACAGATGTTGTTCCATCACGGCCAGCACCTCTGCGCTGGCTTTGATCTTCTGTTGTAACTGCGCTTCGCGCTCGGCCGGGCGGCCGGCAAACAGGACGATGAACCGCGCCACTGCCAGGTTCGGCTCATGTTTGTATTGCTCAAAGAACAACCACTGCATCACCTGTGCTTGTTCCAGCCGGTCTTCCGGAAACAGGCTGGAGCCCTGCGCGAGGTAATACAGAATGGCGTTGGATTCTGGCAGAAAAGCACTGGCGGAAATCTGCAGTACCGGGACCTGGCCCGCAGGGTTCATGGCGAGGAATTCCGGCGCGTGCGTGGCGCCGTTCATCATGTCCACTTCTTGCCAGGTAAAAGGCTTTTCCAGTTGGCTCAGGGCCAGTTTGACCTTGTAGCAATTGCCGGACTGGGCGACGCCGTGAACCGTGTACATGCAGCACTCCTGAGGGGCAGAAAAGTGCTATCCAACCAGACCGGGCCGGCGTTGCGCAAGCCCGGTCTTGTACGGCAGGTCAGCCGAACTTTCTGCGGGCGTCGATAGCCAGACCGGCGCCAATGCTGCCAAAAAGGTCACCTTCCACATGGCGGGCAGCGGGCAACAGCGCAGCGACGCGCTGGCGCAGCAAAGGTACGCCGCTAGAACCGCCGGTAAAGAACACAGTGTCGACCTGATCTGGCCGCAAGCCGGCATTGGTCAGGATTTGCTGCACTGTGTCTTCAATGCGGGTGATCTGGCTGTCGATCGCGCCTTCAAAATCCTGGCGCGAGATATCGTGGTACAGCCCGTCTTCAATACGCTCCAGCGCCAGACGGTCGCTGGTACTGTCAGAGAGGGCGATCTTGGTTTCTTCTGCCCGCATGGCCAGCCAGTGGCCGGTGCGACGCTGGATCAGATTCAACAGGCGATCGAGCACAGTGCGCGTCTCTGTACCAGAATCCCGGAACACGTCTTGCAGTTCGGTCCAGATCTTGCGTGTATAGACAAAGTTGATGGTGTGCCACGTGGCCAGATTGAAGTAATAGCTGGATGGCACTTCCGAGTTGTTCTTGAGGCGGCTGCGATAACCCAGCAGCGGCATGATGCTGGACAGACTCAGCGCCTTGTCAAAGTCTGTACCGCCAATATGCACGCCGCCGTTGGCGAGAATGTCATCAAGCCGGTCAGTTTTGCGCGCACGCTCTGGCGACAGGCGCAGCAAAGAGAAGTCAGACGTACCACCGCCAATATCGACAATCAGCGTCAGTTCTTCGCGCGCCAGCGTGCTTTCAAAGTCAAACGCGGCGGCAATGGGTTCGTACTGGAATTCGACATGTTTCAGGCCGCTGGCGCGGGCAATGTCCGCCAGGATGTCTTGCGCCAGCTGATCTGCCGCCGCATTGTCATCGACAAAATGCACCGGTCGGCCCAGCACCGCGCTATCAAACCCGCGCCCGGCCGAAGCCTCTGCCCGGCGTTTGAGTTCACCAATGAAATGCCCGAGGATGTGCCGGAACGATAACGACCGGCCCTGGACCTCAGTTTGCAAATCCATCAAACCGGTGCCCAGAATGCTCTTCAGCGAGCGCATCAAGCGGCCTTCATAGCCTTCCAGGTATTCGCCCAGCGCGGCGCGGCCATAGCTGACCGTTTCTTCTTCCACATTGAAAAACAGCATGGAAGGGAGCGTGGTTTTACCGTCTTCCAGCGCCAGCAAGAGCGGCGCGCCAGGGCGTGCCCAGCCAACGGTAGAGTTGGAAGTACCAAAGTCGATACCGCAAGCGCGGGCGGCCTCAGTGGCGGCGGGATGAATTAACTGCGAAACAGCGGGATGATTCAAAGCGTGTCCTGACTTGATACAAGGTTGCGGCTGGGTGTCTACACCACGACCACCTCAACGGCGGTGAGCCTGGGACACCTCATCATGCCAGCCTTGCGGCGTTTTGCGAATACTCATGGCATGGACGGCCCGGCAACCAGGGTTAAATCTGCGCAGGCCATTACGGCCATGCGCCAGCAAACGCGGTATTTTGCCTGAATCATTTGGCAATTTCGTGGCAGTCTGTCGGTTGCCTGGGCCAGATGCGCAACTAGAGCATCGCCACGAGCGCCGCAGAGGCGTTTGCAGGGTGGCGGCACGCCCAACCCGTCGCTATTTGCCGATGCAGAACCGGCTAAAGATCACCCCCAGCAAGTCATCAGAAGAAAATTCCCCAGTGATCTCGTTGAGCGTTAGTTGCGCCAGTCGTAATTCCTCGGCAAACAGTTCCAGCGCATGAAAGGCGTGGCCGGCGTTGACCAGATGTTCAGCCCCACGGCGAATGGCATCCAGGTGGCGTTCACGCGCAATAAACACGCCTTCGTTGGCGCCATGCCACCCAGCCATATGTAGCAAGCGCGTACGCAGTTCATCCAGCCCCAGACCGGCCTGGGCGGACACATGCACTTCGGTCTCGCCGACTGCGCCGGCGGTTTCGCCGGTCAGGTCGATCTTGTTGAATACGCGCAGTACCGGCAAGGCAGGCGGCAAGCGTTCCAGGATCGCTTCGTCATGCGGGGTAATGCCCTCGCGGGAGTCGATCAGCAACAATGCCAGATCGGCTTTGTCGACTGCACGCCAGGTGCGCTCAATGCCAATTTGCTCCACCGTGTCCGCCGTCTCACGCAGGCCGGCGGTGTCAATGATATGCAATGGCACACCATCAAGCTGGATCAGTTCCCGCACCGTGTCCCGCGTGGTGCCGGCAATGTCGGTGACGATGGCAATCTCTTCACCCGCCAGCGCATTCATCAGGCTGGATTTACCCACGTTGGGCTGCCCGATCAGCACCACGTGCATGCCTTCGCGCAGCAAACGACCCTGACTGGCGGTGGCCAGCACGCGCGCCAGTTGGGCTTGCAGGTCGTTCAACCGGCCACGCGCGTTGGCGGCTTCCAGGAAGTCGATGTCTTCTTCGGGGAAGTCGATGGTGGCTTCCACCAGCATGCGCAGGTTGATCAGTTCTTCGACCAGCGTGTTGATTTCGCGACTGAAAGCGCCATCCAGCGATTTGAGTGCGGAACGCGCAGCGGCTTCAGATTGTGCGTCGATCAGATCGGCAACGGCTTCGGCCTGCGCCAGATCCAGCTTGCTGTTCAGGAATGCGCGCTTGGTGAATTCGCCGGGCTCCGCATGGCGCGCACCCAGCGCCACACAGCGCGCCAGCAGCATACGCATCACCACCGGGCCGCCGTGGCCTTGCAGTTCCAGCACGTGTTCACCGGTAAATGAATTGGGGCCGGGGAAATACAGCGCCAGCCCTTCGTCGATCACCGTGCCATGCTCATCCTTGAATTTGGCGAAGTGCGCGTGGCGCGGGGTGAGGTCCCGGCCGATCAGCCCGGCCACAATGGCGTCCAGGTGCTGGCCAGAAACACGAATCACGCCGACACCGCCGCGTCCGGGTGCGGTGGCAATGGCAGCAATGGTGTCGGGGTGATAAAGCGTCATCACGGGTGGGCTCGGTCTGTGTGGTGCAATCAATCAGCAAGTGCTGGCGGCAAAATGATATCGGCAGCGTATTTCAGTGGTTCGGCTGGCGGAACCGGTCTTGCTCACGCAAGGTACGCATGGCTTCTGCGATGGCCTCGGTTCGGGCTGTCGCCACGCGCTGTGGAATCTGCGCTTTGTCTTCTGTGGCGCCGGCAATCGCACCCGCATCTACCTCACGGGCCGCCTTGAGCAATGCTTGCAGGTAGTCCGCTTGCGGGTAGGCGCGGTCTTCAAACCCCAGCCGGCCACGGGCATCTGCCGCGCATGCATCCAGCATAGCGGCAAAGCGATCCGGTTTGCGCAGCCCGTCACAGCGGCCAAACAGTTCCAGCACGGTGGCCGCGCGCAGTTCCAGCGCGCGGTGCACATTGGTGTGGTCACGGCATACCATGATCGCCAGATCACGACATTCGGCCGGGGCGCGAATACGTTCGCAGAATTTCTCTACCAGCGGCACGCCTTTGCCTTCATGACCGTGGTGCGCGGGCAATAGTTCTTGTGGCGTGCGCGCCTTGCCCAGGTCATGACAGAGCGCGGCAAAGCGCGTGGGCAATGGCAGCTGCTGACTGGCCGCGTAGTCCACCACCATCATTACATGCACGCCGGTATCGATTTCCGGGTGATGTTTTTCGGGTTGCGGCACACCAAACAGCGCATCGATTTCCGGCATGACACGGGCCAGCGCACCGCATTCACGCAGGATATTGAACATGTGCGAAGGCGTGTCTTCCATCAGCCCTTTGGCGACTTCCTGCCAGACGCGTTCGGGCACCAGATGATCGACCTCGCCGGTACTGACCATCTGCCGCATCAGCGCCATCGTCTCTGGTGCAACTTCAAAATCGAAACGTGCGGCAAAGCGTGCCAGCCGCAGCACCCGCACCGGGTCTTCCACAAACGCGTCCGAGACATGGCGTAATACGCGTGCTTTGACGTCGGCAGCGCCGTTGAACGGATCAACAATATTGCCGTCTTCATCTTGCGCCATGGCGTTGATGGTCAAATCACGGCGCAACAGGTCTTCTTCCAGCGTTACATCTGGCGCGGCGTACACCTGGAAGCCTTTGTAGCCGTGGCCAGATTTGCGCTCGGTGCGCGCCAGCGCGTATTCCTCATGCGTTTTGGGGTGCAGGAATACCGGGAAATCCTTGCCTACCGGCTTGTAGCCCTGCGCGATCATGTCATCCGGCGTAGCGCCGACCACGACCCAATCGACATCCTTGACCGGCAGGCCCAGCATCTCGTCGCGGACTGCGCCGCCAACCCGGTAAATCTTCATATCCTGACCTGCTTTGCGTTAAATACGTTGGTTGGCCTGATTGTAACCGGGCACAAATGAAAAAGCGGGGATTGAAATCCCCGCTTTTGGGCTGGCCCCAAGGTATCACCCCAAAAACAGCTGATACGCCTTGTTGTCGGTTTCCAGCCAGTGCGGGTAGCCCAGTTTTTCCAGGAAATCAGCAAACGCGGCGTCATCTTCTGGCGGCACCTGAATACCAACCAGCGTGCGGCCGTAATCGGCACCGTGATTGCGATAGTGGAACAAAGAGATATTCCAGGTGCCAACCATGCTGTTCAAAAAGTTCAGCAGCGCGCCCGGCCGTTCCGGAAACTCAAAGCGCAGTACGCGTTCGTTATCTACTTGCGGCGCATGGCCGCCGACCAGATGGCGGATATGCAGCTTGGCCAGTTCGTTATCGGTCAGATCTACTGCCGCCAGTTTTTCAGCGGCCAGTTTCTCGATCAGATCCGTGACCTCGGCGCGGTTCTGAATCTGCAGGCCCACAAACACGTGGGCCTGATCCTTGTCCCCATAACGGTAGTTGAACTCGGTGATATTGCGCGCGCCAATGGCGCTGCACAGCGCCCGGAATGCACCCGGGCGCTCTGGCAGGGTCACGGCGATAATGGCTTCACGCTCTTCACCCAGTTCAGCTTGTTCAGCCACGTAACGCAGGCGGTCAAAGTTCATGTTGGCGCCAGAGGTGATCGCCACCAGGGTTTTGTCTTGCACCTTTTCCCGCGCCACCCAGGCTTTCATGCCAGCCAGGGCCAGCGCACCGGATGGCTCCAGGATCGAGCGCGTTTCTTCAAACATGTCTTTGATCGCCGCGCACATGGCGTCGGTATCGACCAAGATCACTTCATCGACCAGTTCCTGGCACAGGCGGAAGGTTTCTTCACCAACCTGTTTCACCGCCACGCCGTCGGCAAAGATGCCCACTTGCGGCAGCACCACGCGCTCGCCCAGCTTGAGCGAGAGGTACATGGCATTGGCGTCAGTCGGTTCCACACCAATGATTTTTACTTCCGGACGCAGGCGCTTGATATACGCCGCTACGCCCGCAATCAAACCACCGCCACCCACCGGGATAAAAATGGCATCGAGCTTGCCCGAATGCTGACGCAACATTTCCATACCGATCGTGCCCTGCCCGGCAATCACATCCGGGTGGTCGTACGGGTGGATAAACGCAGCGCCGGTTTCTTCGGCCAGGTTCACGGCGCTCTGATAGCAATCGCTGAACGATTCGCCCACAAGCACCACTTCTGCGCCACGACGGGCGACAGAATCCACCTTGATGTTCGGCGTGGTGGTCGGCATGAAAATGGTGGCACGGCACTTGAGCAACTGCGCCGAATACGCCACGCCCTGGGCGTGATTACCCGCCGAAGCCGTGACCACGCCGCGCTCCAGCTGGGCCGGAGTCAGTTGCGCCATGCGGTTATATGCGCCACGAATCTTGAACGAAAACACCGGTTGCATATCTTCGCGCTTAATGAACACGTGGTTGCCAATGCGGCGCGAAATATTCGGCGCGGCTTCCAGCGGTGTTTCAATGGCAGCGTCGTAAACGCGGGCGGTGAGGATTCGTTCCAGATAGTCGTTCGTGGCTTCAGACATGGTGTTATCCGGCAGTTGTAAATGGACCCGGCCAACAACGCACCGGGTCTTGCATTGTAGCCACAAGCTTGGGTTTGAGTCATGAAGCAATCTGACTACAAAATCAGCAGAACAGTCGCTATCTGGCGATCAACCCGCACGATCTGCCAGAATAGATGTTTTACTGCCCGCTGGACCCGCCGCAATGCCGCGCTTTTTTGTCGACCACGCATTATCTGTAGACAACGCCTTCAATCTGCCCGAAGGCCCGGCCCGCCATGTCCAGGTCTTGCGTATGCAACCGGGCGAAACCATCACCTTGTTTAATGGCGAAGGCGGCGAATACGAGGCGCGCATTACGCTGATGGGCAAACGCGACGTGGCCGTGATTGTCATTGGCTACACGCCGGAAGATCGCGAATCCCCGTTGCGCACCATTCTGATCCAGGCCGTGTCTGCGGCCGAGCGTATGGATTACACCATCCAGAAAGCCACCGAACTGGGCGTAACGGAAATCTGGCCTGTCCACGGTGCCTACAGCCAGCAGCGCTTGTCTGGCGAGCGCGCGCAAAAGCGCCTGGCGCACTGGCAAGGCGTGGCGCAATCCGCGTGCGAGCAAAGTGGACGGACGCGGATTCCGCAGATTTTGCCGGTGACCACGCTGGAGGACGCTTTGGCCGCAGCGCCCAAAGACGCCACCCGGTTGTTACTGGCACCGGGCGCGGCGACACGGCTGGCGGCATTGCCTGCGCCGCAGACGCAGGTGGTGTTACTGGTCGGGCCGGAGGGTGGTTTATCTGATGGCGAAGAAAATGCAGCGCGGGCGGTAGGGTTTGAGGCTGTGGTGCTGGGGCCACGGATCTTGCGGACTGAGACCGCCGGGCCGGCGGTGCTGGCGGTTTTGCAGGCGTTGTTTGGTGATGGGTGAGGGAGGGGACGTAACGGCTCCGTTCTCTGGCGAGAACCTCGGTGTTAGCGCCTTCGGCGCGGATATGAAAGGCATTTGATACCGGCGGTGGCCGGAGCACGTTCCTTTCTTTGCTTCGCCAAAGAAAGGAACCAAAGAAAGGCGACCCCAGCCTGGCGGCCCTCCGGGCTTCCCTCAGTCGGTCGGGAGCCTTGGGTCTCCCTCCACTCCATCGGCGCTTGGCTTTAACGGGGGAAGAAAGTCAAAGACAACCCCAACTTCAACGGCAACGGCAACGGCAACGGCCGATTCAACACGCATCCCACTGACTCGTCATTCCGGCCTTGAGCCCCGGAATCCAGCTGTAATGTATGCCTGCCGCTCAGCGCAATTCCGTACGCTCGCGATAATCCACCAGAAGCAGC
>JASLES010000256.1 GCA_030151005.1 Silvimonas sp. | reverse complement strand
TGGCAGGCCGGCCTGACCAATCCGGTGCTCTGGGTGGTGCTTACCGTGGCGCTGCTCCTGGCGGCCAGCCAGTTGGGGGTGGCGCTGATCAACCTCTTTGCCACGCATCTGGCCGTGCCGCGCTTTTTGCCGCGCCTGGATTACAGCCGCGGCATTCCGCCTGAACTGCGCACACTGGTTGTGGTGCCCGGCATGCTGGGCAGCGTGGCGGGCGTGGAGCGTCTGGTGGATGACCTGGAAGTGCGCTTTCTGGGCAACCGTGATGCGCACCTGCATTTTGCCCTGTTGACCGACTTTGCCGACGCGCCAGAAGAACACATGGCCGATGACGAGGCGCTGGTCACGCTACTGACCACGCGCATCAATGCGCTCAACAGCCAGTATCCCGCTGCGCGCGGCAATACCTTCTTTTTGTTCCACCGGCCGCGCCAGTACAACGCGGCAGAAGGCGTGTGGATGGGTTATGAGCGCAAACGTGGCAAGCTTGCGGCCCTCAATATGCTGCTGCGGGACGGCGTCACCACGCCATTCTCAGTGGTGGTGGGCCACACGGGGGTGCTCTCCAACGTCAAATATGTCATTACGCTGGATACCGACACCCAGCTACCGCGTGATGCGGCGCGCCAGTTTGTCGGCACCATGGCACATCCGCTCAACCATCCGCGTTATGACGAGCAACTGGGCCGGGTGGTCGAGGGGTACGGCATCTTGCAACCGCGCGTGGCAGAAAGCCTGCCCCCTGGCGGCCCCAGTCTGTACGCACGGCTGATTGGCAGCGAGCCTGGCATTGACCCGTACACGCGCACGGTATCAGACGTTTATCAGGATCTGTTTGGCGAGGGTTCGTTCATTGGCAAGGGCATTTACGACGTTGCCACGTTCGAACAAGCCCTGGCCGGACGTTTTCCGGAAAACACCGTGTTAAGTCACGACTTGCTGGAAGGCTGCTATGCCCGCTCCGGCCTGCTGAGTGATGTGGCGTTGTACGAGACCTCGCCCGATAACTATCTGACCGACATGCAGCGCCGCACGCGCTGGGTGCGCGGGGACTGGCAATTGTCCGGCTGGCTGTTCTTCAAGGTGAAGAACGAACAGGGCGAACGCGTACCCAACCCGCTCAGCGTGCTGTCGCGCTGGAAGCTCAAAGACAACTTGCGCCGCAGCCTGGTACCGCTGTCGCTGGTGGTGCTGACCGTGCTGGGCGCCACCGTGCTGCCGTTGCCGCGCCTGTGGCTGGGTACCTTGCTGGCCGTGCTGTGGCTGCCCACATTGTTGTCAGCGTTGCTGGATCTGGCGCGCAAGCCGCGTGGCATTACCTGGCGACAACATCTCTTTACCAATAGCCACATGATCTGGGTACAGGCCACGCAACTGGGTCTGCGCCTTGCCACCCTGCCGCATGAAACGCTGATGACCACGGGGGCCATTTTGCGCACCCTGGGGCGGCAGTGGATCACCCATCGCCATTTGCTGGAGTGGTCCACCTCTGAAGCGGCCCGCAGTTCGGCCCGTTACGACATCAAGACGTTTGTCCGCGCCATGTGGATCGGGCCCGTGGCGGCGGTGGCCATTCTGATTTGCGCGCCGTTAATTGATGTCACCTGGCTGGTCTTTGCCGCCCTGCTGGCCGGTTTGTGGTTGTTATCCCCCGTGCTGGCGTGGTGGATCAGCCAGCCGCCGACCGCATTTGCCACAGAACTGGATGTCGACCAGACCCGCCTGTTGCGCCGTACTGCGCGCAAAACCTGGCTGTTTTTTGAAACCTTTGTCACTGCCCAGGAACACTGGTTACCGCCAGATAATTTTCAGGAAGTGCCAGATGAAGGCGTAATTGCGCACCGGACCTCGCCGACCAACATCGGCCTGTCGCTGCTGGCCAACATGACGGCGTATGACTTTGGCTACCTGTGCGGCGGCGCCATGCTGGAGCGCACGACCAACACGCTCAACGGCATGCTCAGCCTGGAGCGTTATCGCGGCCATCTGTATAACTGGTATGACACGCGCAGCCTGCAACCGCTGGCACCGCGTTATGTGTCGACGGTCGACAGCGGCAACCTGGCCGGACACTTGTTGACGTTGCGTCAGGGCTTGCTGGCGTTGACCGAAGATCCGCTCATCCATCCGCAATTGTGGCGTGGGCTGGAAGATGGCGTCGCGCTGGTCGCCAGTTTGTGGCCGGTAGAGCCGCCACAAGCGCTGGTGCAGATGCAAACGCTGAGCAACAGCGCACGTAACGCCCCGCCAGTCAGCCCGGCTGAGGCGTATGCGGCGCTCAAGACGCTGACGCGGGAGGTCGACCTGTTATGTGCCGCTCTGCCAGATGGCGCAGAGCAAGACGCCCTGCGCCGTGCAGCGGCCTCCGTACAGCGGCAGTGCCATGCCACGCTGGGCGAAATTGAACATCTGCTGCCCTGGGCCACCTGGCCAGCAGAACAGTGCGCCCAAGTGGTGGCACTGAACCACATGCCGCTGTTGCGTGATTTGCCTGGGTTTGCAGCAGTCGCCAGTGATGAATGGCATCTGTCGGCCGAACAGGCAGAGCAGATCAACGCCGCCAGCCGCCATGCCCAGGACCGGCTGGCCCTGATGAATGCGTTGGCCGTCCAGGCGCTGGAACTGGCGCAGATGGATTACGGCTTTTTGTACGACCCGTCCGTGCACTTGCTGGCGGTGGGTTACAACTGTGATGACAATCGGCGTGACAGCGGCCGCTACGACTTGCTGACTTCAGAAAACCGCTTATGCAACTTCGTGGCGATTGCCCAGGGGCAGTTGCCGCAAGAAAGCTGGTTTGCGCTGGGCCGTTTGCTGACGCTGGTGGATAACGAACCGGTGATGGTGTCCTGGAGTGGCTCGATGTTCGAGTACCTCATGCCCATGCTGGTGATGCCCACTTACCCCGAGACCTTGCTGGATACCACTTGCCGTGCCGCCGTACGCGCGCAGATTACTTATGGCAAACAGGCAGACGTACCATGGGGGATTTCTGAATCCGGTTACAACACCACAGACGCGCATCTTAACTATCAGTATCGGGCCTTTGGCGTGCCAGGGCTGGGGCTCAAGCGCGGCCTGGTCGATGATCTGGTGATTGCGCCTTATGCCACAGTCATGGCCTTGATGGTGGCCCCGACAGCTGCCTGCCAGAACCTGCAAAAGCTCTCTGGCATGGGCGCAGAAGGTGAATACGGCTATTACGAGGCCATTGACTACACCGCTGCCCGCCTGCCACGCGGCCAAAAGCTGGCCATGGTGCGTTCTTTTATGGCGCACCATCAGGGCATGGCGTTTTTGTCGCTGTCTTACGCCTTGCTGGGGCAACCCATGCTCAAGCGTTTTGCCGCCGACCCGCAATGCCAGGCCACCATGTTGCTGTTGCAAGAGCGTGTGCCCAAGACGGTTGCCGTGTACGCCCGCGCCGGGCAGTTTGCCAATAGCAGTGCGCAGGCAGAAGCCATTGAGGCTTCGATTCGCGAGTTTGACCGGCCAGATACCCCCGCGCCAGAAGTCCAGTTGCTCTCCAACAGCCGCTATCACGTCATGGTGAACAATGCGGGCAGTGGTTACAGCCGCTGGAAAAACATGGCCGTCACGCGCTGGCAGGAAGACCCCACGCTGGATCAGCTGGGGGTGTATTGCTATCTGCGGGATCTGGAAACCGGTTTGTTCTGGTCTTCTGCCGCGCGCCCGTGCGGCATGCCCGGCGAGCATTTCCGCGCCATTTTCTCTGAAGCGCATGCAGAATTTCATCGCCAGGATCAGCGCTACGACATCAAGGGCGAGATCGTGGTCTCGCCAGAAGACGATATTGAACTGCGGCGTATGCGCATTACCAATCGCTCGCGCCGCCGCCGCGTGCTGGAAGTAACCAGCTACGCTGAAGTGGTCATGGCCCCGGTGAGTGCAGACAATGCGCATCCGGCCTTCAGCAAGCTGTTTGTCGAGAGTGAAATCCTGCCGGAACAGCAAGCCATTCTGTGCCACCGCCGGCGGCGTGAACAAAAAGAGCCGCAGCCGTATTTGCTGCATTTGATGGCGGTGCATGGCGCAGATGTCGATAACTTCTCGTGCGAGACCGATCGCGCGCGGTTCATTGGCCGCGGCAATACCCTGGCTTCGCCCACGGCGCTGACTGCCACGGGCAATCTCTCCAATACGCAAGGCGCGGTGCTGGACCCGATCGTGTCCGTGCGGCATCACATTATTCTGGAACCGGAAGCCACTGTTACCCTCGATCTGGTGCTGGGGATGGCCGACACGCGGGATGGTGCGCTGGCTTTGATCGAGAAATACCGCGATCAGCGCCTGGCAGACCGGGTGTTTGACCTGGCATGGACGCACAATCTCGTCCTCTTGCGTCAGATCAACGCCAGCGAAGCCGACGGCCAGTTGTACGGCCGCATGGCAGGCGCCATTCTCTACCCCAACGCCGCCCAACGGGCCGAAGTAGCCGTGTTGATGAACAACCGCCGCGGCCAGTCTGGCTTGTGGGGGTATGCCATCTCCGGCGATCTGCCCATTGTGTTGCTGCGCATTGCCGACCCTGGCCGCATCGACCTCGTACGGCAGGTGGTACAGGCGCACGCATATTGGCGGCTCAAGGGGCTGGCGGTAGATCTGGTCATTCTCAATGAAGACCACATGGGCTACCGGCAATCCTTGCAAGATCAGATCATGGGG
>JASLES010000180.1 GCA_030151005.1 Silvimonas sp. | reverse complement strand
CTTGGTATTGATGGCAGGACCGTTGCTGGTGTTCTGACCCACGCTATCCTTGTTCACCTTCACGTCCATGATCACATTGCCGTCTGGCGTGATCTGCGGCGTGACACGCAGCGACAGGGTTGCATCCTTGAAGGCGATGGTCGTAGCACCGTTCTGCGCGCTTTGCGAGTACGGAATCTGCTGACCATCTTCAATCACGGCTTCCACCTGGTCGGCAGTCACCAGACGCGGGCTGGAGATGATCTTCCCCTTGCTATCGGCTTCCAGGGCGGAGATTTCCAGACCTACCAGCCAGTTGGCGCTTGCTGCCACCAGGGCGAACGTCGAGGCGTTACCCACACCCAGGCCGGTTGATGGCAGGTTCACGTTCAGCAGCGGTGAACTACTGCCACCCAACGTACCACTGTCGCTGGCAATGGTGCTGTTGGTGGTCGAGAAGTTATTCAGGCTCGGCGCAGTACCGATGGTGGTGCCACCGGTGTGTCCCAGCGCTGCCCAACCCAGACGCGCACCCAGTTCACGACTGAAGGTATCCGACGCTTCCACGATCCGCGCTTCGATCAATACCTGACGAACCGGGATGTCCACCTTGTTGATGATGCCGCGAATCTGTTCCAGCTTGCTGGACACATCAGAGATGAACAGCGTGTTGGTGCGTTGATCCACCACGACGCTACCGCGCTTGGACAGCATTTGCTGGCCATCGGTAAGCATCTTCTTGATGTCGTCACCCTTCTGATACTTGAGCTGGAACGATTCGGTGCGGGTCGGCTCCAGATCGTCAGTGGCCTTTTGCACTTCGAACTGTTGCTTTTCCTTGTCGGCCAGTTCCTGGCGCGGTGCAATCCACAGCACATTGCCGCTACGACGCTGATCCAGACCCTTGGCTTGCAGAATGATGTCCAGCGCCTGATCCCACGGTACATCCTTCAGACGCAGCGTCAGGTTGCCGTTCACGGTATCAGAGGTAATGATGTTCAGGCCGGTGAACTCAGCGATCACTTGCAGAACCGTGCGGATTTCCACGTTCTGGAAGTTCAGCGAGAGCTTCTCACCCTTGTAAACCGGCTTGGCCTTCACAGCCTTGTCGTCGTCAGTCTTCTCGCGCACTTCAACAATGAAGCGGTTTTCGGTCTGGTACGCGGAGTACTCCCAGCTGCCCTTGGGTTCAATCACCATGCGGGCGTTGTCACCCAGGCTGAACGAATCCACTTTAACTACCGGGGTGCCAAAATCGGTGACATCCAGACGACGCTCCAGCGGTTTGGGCAGCGTGGCCTTGGTGAAGTCAACCACCAGGCTCTTGCCTTGCGGCTTGATATCGATACCGACGTTGGGGTCAGACAGATCCACCACCAGGCGGCCTTCGCCATTCGGGCCGCGGCGGAAATCCACGGCCTTGATCGATTGGGTCGTCGCAGAAGGTTTCACGTCGGCAAAGTGCACCGGGCGAGCTTCGCTAGACACCGCAGACTGTGTGGAGTCCAGGGTAATCAGGTAGGTCTTGCCGTCAACCTTGGTGGTATAGCCAGCCTGTTTTTGCAGATTCAGTACCACGCGGGTGCGGCCGGAGCCTTCCGCCAGGTTGATCAGGCGCAGTGCAGCGCCGTTGACCTGAACCGTGCTCTTGCCCACTTGATTGCCGGTGCCGGCAAAATCAAAGGCAATACGCGGCGGCGTGTTCACCGAGAAGCTGGTCGGCGTCGGCACATCGCCGTTGAACGTCAGCTTGACCACCTGCTTTTCAGCAGAAATCGTCGTCACATCCACGGCGGTGATATCTGCCGCAAACGCCCACGACGCCACCAGCATGCCACTGGCCAGCAACGCTCGTTGCAGGAAAGATGCCTTGATCATTTCTTTTGCTCCGCCTCTTGCAGGGGAAGCGACGTGTCGCGCTCCACCCAGTCTCCACCACTGTCTTCGACGATTTCTTTCAGCTTCACTTCGGCATCTGTGATCGCCAGGATCTTGCCGAAATTCTGCCCCATATAGTTACCGACCTTGACCCGGTACAGGTTGCCGTCAGGCGCGTGAACCAGTGCTTGTATCGTCTTGCCCTGCTGCAGCGTGCCGACAAAAGTCAGCTTCTCAAGATCGTAATTTTCCAGCGCTTCCTTGGGCCGGTTCTGGTCTGGCGCCAGCGCGCTGTTGCTCTTTCTTGCCGCGTCCATCTTGTGCGGATTGAACGGATCGGCCATGTCAAAAGCGTTGTAGGCAAACGGCGTGTACTGCCGCGCCTCAGGCAGCGGCTCGATATGGCCGCGCATGCCTTCGGCGCGTTCGTGCATCCAGGCCTTCAGATCGCTGTTTTCGTCGCCGAAGCAACCAGCCAGCATCAGTGCGAGCATCGACACCGCGAGGCCGCGCAGCATCATGCGCTTATGCAGATGTTCCATGCGTGGATTACTCATTGCGACCTCTTCTTCGCGGCGGCCTCAGTCTGACGCACCTGTTGTTGCTCCGAATCGTCCAATGCGCGGTAGGTCTTGATCACAGCCGACATACTCAGCGTATCGGGCGCTTTGGGTACCGTCAGTTCGATATTGGTCAGCGTCACGATGCGCGACAGCTGCGCTACATCGCTCACAAATGCCGCCAGATCGTGATAACTGCCCGTGATCTTGATGTTGATCGGCATTTCCGCAAATTCAGCAGTCTTGGTTTCGGTATCCGGTTTGAACAAATCAAACTGCAGACCACGCCCCACACCCGCCTGGTTGATTTCGGTCAGCAATGTTTCCATTTCCGACTTGGTCGGCAACTGACGCAACAACACGCCAAAGGATTGCTGAATCTCTGCCAGTTGCTGTTTGTAGGCTTCCAGGTTGGCCGCTTTCTGGGCTTTATCCAGATACTGCGTCTTGAGGGCTTCCTCTTGTTGCTGGCCAGCGGCCAGTTGATCCATCTGGTCACTCCACAGAAGGAAGTAACCAAGAACCAACACCAGTACGACGATGACGACCACGAGGCCGATCTGTGCCGCACGGGGCCAGTTCCCCATATCCTTGGGGTCAAGGTTGCGCAATTCATCAAGCGTCATTTGGCACCTCCAGGCGCAGATGCAGCGTTACGTGCAGCCGCCGGGCCAGAAGCGTCATCCTTGGGACGCGCAATATGGACAACCAGGGTGAACTCGGACAAACGCTGGTTACCCACCTGTGCCGACTTCACTTCGATCAGTGTCGGTTGCTCAAACACCGGCGAATCAGCCAGGTTGCGCATATAGGTGGAAACCCGGGCATTGGACTGAGCGTAACCATTGAGGTTAAGCACCATGTCGGTCTGCTTGACGTTCTTCAGGTAGATCCCTTCCGGCGTCTGCCGTGTCAGCTGGTCTAGCACCTTCACGTCTTCCGAACGATTCGATTGCAGGCGCTCAACCACCTTCTTGCGGTCCAGCAACTGTTGTTTTTCTTGCTTGAGCTTGTCGATCTCGGCAATTTGCAGATCAAGCTTGGCATTTTCCTGGGTCAGGAACTGATTGCGCTCATTCTGGGTATCAATACGGGCCTGATAATAAAAGTAGCCCAGCGCCACAACAGCCGCGGCGGCGGCAAAAGCGACGCCCAGCATCGCCAGATACCGGTTGTGCCGCGCCTTGCGCGCCTCTTCCCGGTGCGGTAACAGGTTAATGCGGATCATGTCGGGTCAAACCTCCGCATGGCCAGACCACATGCGATCAACAAAGAAGGAGCATCCAGCTGGATTTGCTTGCCACGAACCTTGCCCGTCGCCATGCCGTAAAACGGATTGGCGCGCATGGTGCTGGTCACCTGGGTACGGCTTGACACAGCATCGTCAAGGCCATGAATGGCACTGCAACCGCCGGCCAGCAAAATATGGTCGACCGTGTTGTAG
>JASLES010000169.1 GCA_030151005.1 Silvimonas sp. | reverse complement strand
TACCTCAATACGAAAACACAGAATTTGAACGCGTCAGGCCACAACGCCTGGTGTGAATTGCTTCTTCCGAATCAGAGTGAGCTGTAATTACAGACGAACTCAACCAGTTACGTCTGGCGACCATAGCGAGTTGGCCCCACGACTTCCCATCCCGAACAGGACCGTGAAACGACTTAGCGCCGATGATAGTGCGGATTACCCGTGTGAAAGTAGGACATTGCCAGACACCCCAGAGAAAGCGCCCGTACAGAGAACTGTACGGGCGTTTTGCTTTGTGCGCGCCGCAAGGCAGCAACCAGAACAATATCCGGATTGCTCCGTGACTTTGACTTTAGCCGTTTCCCTTTTGTGGATTGTTTATCTGCTGGTGCTGTCGGTGCTGATTATCTGGCAACGCCGCGCCCCCATAGCCACATTGAGCTGGATCCTCTCGCTGGCGGCGCTACCCTGGATTGGCTTGATTATCTTTCTGGTGTTTGGCCCGCAGAAAATCAAACGCAAGCGCTTGCGCCGCGCCGCCAGCAAACAGCGTCTGGGTATCCGCAAGCAAGGTAGTACCAACAAGACGCCTCCCGTTTACGCCGTGCAGATGGCCAAAATGGGGCTGGCCACTACCGAAATGCCCACGGTCACGTGTACGCGCTTTGAGTTGCTGGTGGATGGGGGCGCCACTTACGAGGCCATTTTCGCCGCCATTGAGGCGGCCACTCGCCAGGTTCACCTTGAATACTATATTTATGAGCCCGACCGGATTGGCACCGCGCTACGCGATTTGTTGATTCGTAAAGCCCAGGCGGGCGTACAGGTACGTTTGCTGATTGATGCACTGGGTTCCAAGCGTTGCGGTCGCAAGTTTCTTGGGCCACTGACCGCCGCGGGGGCGGAGGTAGCGTTTTTCCACGAAACAAGCTTTCGCCGCCTGCGTCCGGTGATCAATATGCGGACTCACCGCAAATTGGTGATCTGTGACGGCGAAGTCGGATTTACCGGTGGTATCAACATCACCGATGAAGAGGACGAGCGTTCCAACCCGGCGGCCTATCACGATCTTCATCTTCATCTGGAAGGTGTGGTGGTAGACCAGTTACAGCAAATCTTCCTGGAAGACTGGTTTTATACAACGGGCGAGCGCCCGGAGCCGCTGCCTTATAAAGAGCCGCCAGAGGGCGAGCACATTGTACAGGTGCTGCAATCCGGCCCGGACAATGACTGGGCGCCGATCTATCGCGCTTACCTTGCCGCAATCAATTCCGCTGAAGAGCGCATCTTGCTGACCACGCCCTATTTTGTGCCCGATGAAGGGGCCATGGTGGCTTTGACCAGTGCGGCGCTGCGGGGTGTGGACGTGCAAGTGATGGTGCCGCGCCGGAGCGACTCCTGGATCGTGACCGAAGCGGCTCGCTCTTACTTTGATGAATTGGTCATTGCCGGAGTGCAGGTTTGGGAATACACCGGCCGCATGCTGCATTCCAAAACGCTGGTGGTTGATCAGAAATACGCCGCCATCGGCACCGCCAATTTTGATAACCGCAGTTTTCGGCTGAATTTTGAGGTGAGCGTACTGGCATATGGGCCGGTGCAGGCCAACGCCTTGGCGGAGCGCTTCACGGCTGATCTTGCACAGGCTCAGCGTGTTTCTCGGCCACGGCAGATATCAAAACTCTCGGCGTTTGGTGAAGCCTGGGCCCGATTGTTTTCACCGCTACTGTGATTGATCCGTTTATCCGTATTTTTTTGCATCAGCGAGACTGAAGCTCGGTAGTTGGATCACAGTTGTATGACAATCACAAATAATTGGTAATGCTTCGCATTCGTGGCCACAGCGTTTGAAATGCCTTGCCGTAGGCCGCGTCTGCCTGTCTAATTAGGAAGTTTTACTTTCTAACTAGAACTGTCGCCGCAGGAGCCGATTGCATGCTTTACCCCCAACTTTTCGCTGATCTGGAAAAAGCCCGCTGGGACATGGCGGACGATATTGCCTGGGATCAGTTCGACGCGAGCAAGTTGAGCGATGAGCAGGCGATGACGATCAAGATGAACGCCATCACGGAATGGTCTGCCTTGCCGGCCACCGAGATGTTCCTGCGTGATAATCGCGATGACTCTGATTTCTCTGCCTTCATGTCCATCTGGTTCTATGAAGAACAGAAGCACTCGTTAGTACTGATGGAATACTTGCGCCGCTTCCGCCCGGAACTGGTCCCGACCGAAGCCGAATTGCACGCCGTGCGCTTCGAGTTTGATCCCGCCCCGCCAATGGAAACGCTGATGCTGCATTTCTGTGGCGAAGTGCGCCTGACGCAGTGGTATCGCCGCGCTTCTGATTGGCATACCGAGCCTGTGATCAAACAGATCTACAAGACGCTTTCTACCGATGAAGCCCGTCACGGCGGTGCTTATTTGAAGTACATGAAGCGTGCGATCGAAAAACTGGGCGATGAAGCTCGTCTGGCCTTTGCCAAGATTGGCATGCTGATGGCATCTTCCGCCCGTAGCGGCAAGCCACTGCACCCCACCAATCTGCACGTGAACAAGGATCTGTATCCGATGGACACCGTGCAAAGCCGTTTGCCTGATCCGGAATGGCTGGAACGCTGGCTGGATACGCAAATCCAGTTTGGCAAGGAATGGGAAGGCCGCGTGGTCGGCGGTATTCTGCGTAATCTGTCCAGCCTGTTTGGTGAATCTTTCGAAACCGCGGCGGATCTGAATCGCTATCGCAAGCAATTGGTCGTTAACCTCGGCCAGGCTTGAACCCATGAACGTAGCGCAATACCCGCATCCTGATTTTGAGAAGAAAATCTGCGCACCGGAACAACTGGCCGCGCGGATTGCCCAACTCCCAAGGCCCCTGGTTTTCACTAACGGATGCTTTGATATTTTGCATACCGGGCATGTGACCTATCTGGCGCAGGCGCGCGCATTGGGCGCAAGCATGATTGTGGCACTCAATACGGATGCCTCGGTCAAACGTCAGGGTAAGGGTGATGATCGTCCGATCAATGATCTGGGCAAACGTGCCAGCGTGATGGCTGCGCTGGAAAGCGTCGCGCTCGTTACCTGGTTTGATGCCGACACGCCTTACGACGTCATCATGGCCGCCAGGCCAGACATTCTGGTCAAGGGCGGTGACTGGTCCATTGACCGTATTGTCGGCAGCCAGGAAGTATTGGGTTGGGGTGGTCAGGTGCATTCGATCCCGTTTTTGTACCAGACCTCGACCACTGAAACTCTCAAGCGCATCCGCCAGCTGCATCCATGACCCGGCGCGAGAACCTTGTTGCCGAGTTGATCGGTGATATCAACGAGCATGGTTGGCTGCGGTCAGAAATGATCAGTCAGGCCGGCGTGGTTTTGCTGGCCGTGCTGATTGGCGTGACCGCCTACTATCTGCTCAAACCGCGCATTACCCGCGATAACTCGCGCTGGCAGTGGTTTGGTCAAGGCATTATCCGGCTGATTTTCCCGTTGGTCGCACTGACGGTGACCAAGCTGGGCACGGTACTCGTCGGGCTGTTTTATCCGGATGCACCGCTGCGGTTGATTGGCGTGGCCGACGTGCTGTTGCTGGCTATGGTCAACATCAGCGTGCTGGCCTATCTTTTGCGCCACGTGTTTAACGAGGCGCCGTGGGTTGGCCGCTGGGAGCGCCGGATTGCGGCACTGATCTGGGTGGCGTATGCGCTCCATGTGGTCGGTATCCTGCCGGAAATCGCCGACGCCCTGGATGACATCAGTTTTCACCTCGGGCATCAGCGCATTTCTGTGCTGACCATTCTGCAAGGTCTGGCCTCCGTAGGGGCGACATTGCTGGTGGCCATGTGGCTGAGCCGCCTGGCGGAGCGCTGGCTGATGCGGGCAGAAATGCTCGATACCAGCCTGCGTGTCATGCTGACCAAAGTGATTCAGTCGCTGCTG
>JASLES010000119.1 GCA_030151005.1 Silvimonas sp. | reverse complement strand
GTTTGAGACTTTTTCCGGTTTTCCCGTGCGCGAGCATATCGTCGCCAGCAGGGGCTGGCTTATACGTGGTGGGTGGTGCATTGTTCACCTGCTGCGGGCCGTGTGCGATGTTGGCCTGTTTCACGAAGGCGACCGGGCGCGGGTTCTTGATGTCGGCCAGGGCTTCGAGGCTGGCACGGCATTGTGACTGCGCCTTGAGCGCCAGCCGCAGCAGTGTGTCCATTTGCTGCATGAGAGGGTTCTGGATGGCTTGCGTGGCCAGCCGGTTGAATACCGTGTCCAGCGTGTTTGCCTGAGTCAGCAGCATGGTTTCAATCTCTGCCATGTTGCCCGCTTTCATAGCGTCGGCCTGGTGCTGAAGCGTTTCCATGTAGGTGGTCGGGTCGATGTCCGCGCCAAAGAGGGTCTTGCCGAACTCGCGACCTGTCGCCGTGCCGCGCACAAGGGCGCTGGTGGCCGTGCGAGCCATTGCCGTGGCGTCGTGTTCACCTGCCTGGCGGACAACCTGCAGCGTCCCGGAACGTGACGTTACTGGTGCGTTGTCGGTCGGGTTCAGCGTTGTAGCTGCCTGTGCTGGAATGTCAGGCGGGTTTGTGCCGGTATTTCTCCCCATGTGGTTGCACCCAACGGTTACCTGGTTTGTTTATGGCAAACCGTGGGGGCAGGCAGCGGCGCCAGCGGCTCGGATATATTTTCTTTCTCAAAAATGGTTACTTGTTGCCAACGGCATATGGCAACTGTTTGTGGTGTGACTATGCCACGTTCAAAGCATGCAGCACTTGGCTATCTTGGTGGCTTTAAACCCAGCTCGATATATCGCCATGAACGATACGCTCCCGCCAGACGTGATTGCCAAGAACAGTCCACTTGAGCATGCAGATACGGAGGGGGTCGAGTGCGGAGGCACACCCATTCCTCGCCAGTTTGACGCAACATGGCGACCCCTTCAGGCCACCGTGGGCGGTGTTACGCCATGATTATTTCCTGGCCTTTCCTGTTCACTCCCGAAGACCCGGAAAACACGACCGAAGCCCGTAACAACAGTTACGAGCGCCCGCATGGCATGTATCCGGTTTCCTATGACCTGCGCTGGCATGGCGGCTGCCATTTGCTGGGTTCGTATACGACAGAGCCTGTTCGCGCCATTGCCGATGGTGTGCTGGTTGCCTACCGCGTTGCCCCTGACATGGTGTTGTGGGGTGACGAAAAACAGAAGTGCCACACCAGTTTTGCGTTACTCAAGCACACCACGGAAACCGGTGCGGGCCGCACACTTACGTTCTACTCGCTGTACATGCATCTGCATTGCATCAACCAGGAGATTTCGTTCCCCCAAAGACAGGCCATCATCGCGCCCCTGCGTACGCCGACCGGCCCGGACGCAATTGCCGACGGCCACACCAAGGTTTACCGCAAAGACATCCTGGGTTATCCCGGCGGCATGTATGGCGAGGGTTATCTGCATTTTGAAATATTCATGGAAGATGCAGACTTCAGCGCCTGGTTTGGTGCGCCGCATACCAGCCTTGGTGTGGCAGAGCCAGCCGCCCGCACCGATGCGCAGACCGATTATTGGGGTAACAGTTACTACCTGATACCCAAGGGCGTACCGTTGCGAGCGGCCCATCCCCGTCAGGACGCGGGCCATAAGGTCGCCGGATATCTGTTCCCGATGCTGGCCGGTATCGAACATACCCCTTGCAAGTTGCTGGTACAGGTCAGGTATGACCGGGGCGATCGAAAAACGACCGTCTGGAATGCGGAGACCGGGCAGCGTATTTCCGGTACGGAAGACGGCGACAAAGAACCAGGCTACGAGTACGGGCTGTATGCGCGGGCCGTGGCGCTTTATCCCATCTGCCCAAGTGCCGGTTACGAGTTGCTGCGTTATGGCCGCATTCTTGGACCGGACCGCTTTCCGGTCAATACACCCGCAACTGCCCTGGAAAACTGGCAGCCCGTGGAGTTTGCCCACGGCCAGAGAGGTTATGCGGACTTCAGCGCCAGCAACATCGTCAAACTGTCTGATGCCGACTTTGCGGGGGCAACCGGGTGGGCCAGGGTCAACGGCGCGATGGATGGCCCGCAAGTCAATGTCACCGCCTTGTCGCAGATTATCAAGGATGCCGACACCAATCACGACGGCACCACCACGGCAGAAGAACTGGAGCAATGGGCCCGCCAGGACCCTATCCGCAAGAAACTGCGCCGGATGATATGCCGCGCCCCCAGCGAATGGGATACCGCCAACAATGGCCGGTACAACTACCTGCTGGAGCAGGGCGCACCCATGGCGGACGACCCGGCCAGATTCAAGAAACGGAATGACTTCGTCCTTAAGTTCCAGTTCTGGCAAGTGCTGGGCGGCATGTCCAGCAAGGTCTGGCATTTCCACCCGCTGGAATTTATCGCGCACTTCAGAAAGTGTGGCTGGCTGAGTGAAGGCGAGCTCAAGCAGGTTCTGCCCATGTCGGCAATACGGGCATCAAAGGGTGAATGGGTGTCGGAAGGCGTGCTCTTTGGCAAAGAGAGCAAAGACGTTATCCAGAATAACCGCCTTGAGCTTAACAAGGCCCTACGCAAGTTTGGTATCTGTAGCACGCCGTTGCGCCTGGCCGCTTTTTTTGGCAATGCCACCCAGGAAACGCAGTGGTTCAGCAAGTTGTATGAAAATAACCCGAATCAGCGGTATTTCCCGTGGGATGGACGCGGCTTTTTGCAACTCACCTGGCCGTTCAACTACATCAAGTACTGGCGTTTTCGGGGGAGACAGGTACCGGAAAAGCTGGAAGCCGAGCTCAAGGCTGCGCAGAACACTTCACATGCCAACCCTGCTGGCATGCAGGACGCCCAGCATCAAGGCCTGACTGCGGAGATGATTGGCTGGCGCAATCAAATTGAAACACGGGATATTGATGCGGCAAACAGCGCAGGGGCCTATTGGGCCTGGAGTGGCGCAGCCATGTATGCCGACCGGCAACCCGGCATGAAGCGCCGTACTTGCCTGGTCAAAGGCAAATCTATGCTTTTTTATGAAAGCGTGCCATTTGGTCAGGTTGCCGCCACGGTCAATATTGGGCAGCCGGCCACAGATGGCAAGCAGATTAACGGCGTTAACGGGCTTATCGCGCGCTGTCAGGCGTACACCCATGCGCTCATGGTTCTGGCTGAAGGCATCGTTTTTCCGGACGCCAAGGGCGAAAAACAAGATGCCCCGGAAGGCTTTACACCCCGGAGAGAGAAATGAAACACCTGATTATTCTGATAATGCTCGCGTCGCCATCGGCATTCGTTTGCGCCAAAGGAAAGCCGGTATCGGGACCTGTCGTGCACGAAGTCCGGTTTGATGCCTGTCATTACCGTATAACCGATACCTTCGATGGGTGGATTGACCTGAACACCGAAGGTTCTACGCACACATTTAGCTATATTGCCAACCTCAATCCGAGAGCCAAGCGCCCCTTTGAGACCTCTATCCAGTTCAGTTGCATGAACCCTGCCACGCCTGAAGCACTGTCTGACAGGGCGGGGATAATCATGACCAGCCACGGCTGGGCGCTGGACAGGTCCCCTGACAATATCGGCCCCAAAGCCCAGCATACCACGTTTCAGCCTTTGCATGGCAGGGGGTGGGAGGCGGGCGGTGTGACCCAGGATGATATCAACGGTGATGAAGCGAACCGGCGCAGGGTTTTTGCTTTCTGCATTCCCCATGGCACAGTTGCGCTTTGCGGTGTGGCCCGGCATGTTGCGTATCTCCGGAAACTGAAAGAAAGTGTCTTGCCGCAAGTTATCCAGTTGCTGGAAAGCATTGAATTCATTGATGTTCCAGTGGCTGACAAAGCCTCGGTAACCGCCGCTGAGCCGTGAGCGGCCCGGAGAGAGAAATGAAACACCTGCCTGTTCTGATGATGCTCACATCACTATCCGCTTTTGCATGCGCTAAAGAAAACCCGGCACCAGTGCCGGTTATGCGCGAAGTCCAGTTTGATGCCTGCCATTTCAGGCTCAAAGATGCGTATGGCGGCGACCTGTCGGCAACCAAATACAGCACGCCTGCGCAGGCGAATTACTCTGCAAACTTTAACCCGAAGGCCAAGCGCCCCTTTGAGACTTCCATTCAGTTTTCTTGCGATAACAAAAAAGGCATGGACAAGGCTTTTTTTGACATGGGTATGCAGCGTACTGCTGGCTCGTGGGGGTTGAAAAAGGGGGACGACAAACCCGCTGCCGAAGAGCATGCGACTTTTTATAAGCTGCAAAGCAAAAGCTGGGATGGTGGTGGATATGGGCTAGACCAAACGTGGGGAGAGCCCAAAAACCGGACCCGTTGCTTTGCGTTTTGCCTGACCAATGGGCCACAAACGCTGTTTGGGTATAGTGAAGTCATCGGGTATGCCACACGCCCTCACGAATGGGTTATTCCCCAAGTTATCAAACTACTCCAGAGCATTGAGTTCATTGATGTCCCTGTGGACGACAAGGCATCGGCAAATGCCGCTGCGCCGTGACCGCCCCGGAGAGAGAAATGAAACACCTGCCTGTTCTGATGATGCTTGCATCACTATCAGCGATAGCATGCGCCAAAGAAAACCTGGCACCAGTGCCGGTTATGCGCGAAGTCCAGTTTGATGCCTGTCACTTCAGACTCAAAGATGCTTACGGCGGTGACGCATCCAGCAACGCGGCGAGACAGGGCGGTAGTGGAATAGTCCGGGTCTTCTCAACTTTGTCGCGAGTCACCATGCGGCTCTGTTTGAAATCGATATCCATCCAGTGCAACTTCGCAATTTCATTGCGCCGGGCACCGGTGATAAGCATCGTTTGCAGGTAAGCGCTGATAACGGGATTAGGCAGCGCGCGGACAGCTTCAAACCAGGGTTGAAGCTGTGGACATTCCAGACAGTCACCGTCAGGGGTTTTTACCGTGGGTACCAGGTCGGTGACCATGCGAGCCCGGCAGGCGTCTATCGATGCGCTTGATTTCAATGCCCAAGGGCAGATCACGGCGATTCGGGCGTTTCTTGGGCGTGGCGACGCCTGATTGAGTCGGGCTGTTTCACCAATCAGCCTCGACACCCCATAGCTAACCTGTCTGGTTCTGCGCCAGCGCCAGCAATTCTCCCATCTCTTCGGCCTCGTTCCACCAGCCTCTGCCCACCATTGCGGCATAGTTGCGACACTGCGTTGCGACAATAAATGCTTACGACATATGAAAAATCTATACTCTCCGTCGCAAAGCCTGGGGGCGGGTTTTGTGACGGATGCAGGTTGTATTCAAACTCAAATAAATAATTAGAAAGGGATGGGCATGCTGAAACAAATCATGCTGGCGGGTTTGCTGGCGTTGGGTCTGGTGGGTTGCGCGCAGGTACCGATGGGCAATGCCGGCAGCGACGCCAAAGCGAAGACATTTCAGACCAAACCGGCGGTGGCGGGACTTTATATTTACCGCAACGAGATTTTTGGGGCGGCCATTCATATTGACCTTGCCCTGGATGGTCAGATCATTGGGCGTACCGCGCCGCAGACGTATTTTTATACTGAACTTGCGCCTGGCGAGCACACGATCACCGCAGCGGGCGAAAACGCCGATACGCTGACTCTGAACGCCGAAGCAGGCAAGAATTATTACGTCTGGCAAGAAATGAAAATGGGACTATTGCTGGCCCGCGCCAAATTGCACCTGATGGATGAAACCTCAGGCCAGAAAGGGGTGCTGGAGTGCAAACTGGCGGTTTGGGGTGCGCTGTCTGGTACAGAGGCCAACCAAAGCAGCACCAGCAATAGTAAACATAAGTATTCAGAATCAACGGCCCCCACCGTAGACACAACACCGGTGCCTTTCCTGGATGAAGCGGGGCAGGCGTTGTACCAGAAGTATTTGACGGTCAAATTGCCCAGCGCATTTGCTATCTCTGAAGATGGTCATTACTCCTACGCCAACGGGACTTCTCCCAGTCCGGATTTACCGGCAGATGCCAAAGATCGGGCCATCGCCAAATGCGCAATGCATGTCACCACCAAGCCGTGTTTCTTGTATTCCGTGAATCGCGTGGTGGTTTACAAGGAAACCGATGCTCATGCCGGCGGCGGCATCTAATTGACCATGATGTTGAAATTGAAGCGGCCTCGCTGACCGTACTGACATATACATCTGATCAAAATGCGGTCTGATCAGGTGTATGTGCCAGCAAGGTGTCTGCCGGTCTCTCTTGCCCACTGTCTGCTCAAAGTACACCCAATGAAAACGCTGATCTGGATCTGGCTACTCGCCGGGCTGGCTAATGTTTGCCTTGCCGCCGAAGACCTGACCCCGCAAACCTTGCAGGGCAAAACGCTCAATTATCGAATCCAGCCGATCGTGGTGCTGGAATTACACAGCGTGGGCGCGTTTGGTATAGAAGGCCGCCAGATTGCCATTGCCGCGGGGCAAATGCAGCAAGAGCGGGAACACCTGCAATACAGCCCCATTGTGGTGGCGCAAACCTTTGGGCAAGCCTTGCACGAGCAATTCCAGGTGGGGATTCCAGACGCGGGTGCGGCCATCTTGCCGGAAGGCAAACCTGCGGCAGCGGCGGACATGACGCTGGAAATCTCTGCCTTCAAAGCTGGCGCCTACTATTACCCGCAAGACACCACACATTTTGATATGCAGATGTGGATGACCGCCACGCTGACCGATAACCATGCCGGCAGGGTGCTGAAAGAGGCGAAATGTACCTTCAATAACAAGCGGGACACCGGGCGTCGTTTTACCGCACAAGAAACCTTCGGCCCTGGCGCTGTAACCTTTAAGGCGTCGCTCAAAGAAGCGGCAGATGTCTGTACCGACCAGTTCA
>JASLES010000078.1 GCA_030151005.1 Silvimonas sp. | reverse complement strand
TGGCTGCACCACTTCTTCACCATGGGTTCGGGCGCCAACGTGAACGCGTTCTTCGGTATCGCCACCATGGTGATTTCCGTGCCGACCGGCGTGAAGCTGTTTAACTGGTTGTTCACCATCTACAAGGGCCGTCTGCGCTTTGAGCCGCCGATCCTGTGGACGCTGGGCTTCATGGTGACGTTCTCCATCGGTGGTATGACCGGCGTGCTGCTGGCCGTACCGGGCGCTGACTATGTACTGCACAACAGCCTGTTCCTGATTGCTCACTTCCACAACACCATCATTGGTGGCGCGGTGTTCGGTTACCTGGCCGGTTTCTCGTTCTGGTTCCCGAAAGTATTCGGCTTCAAGCTGAACGCCAAGCTGGGCAAGGCTGCATTCTGGTTCTGGCAAGTGGGTTTCTACTTCGCCTTCATGCCGCTGTACGTGCTGGGCTTCATGGGCATGACGCGTCGTCTGAACCATACCGACCATCATGAGTGGAACATCTACCTGTACTTTGCCCTGTTCGGCGCGCTGCTGATCGCGGCAGGTATTGGTTGCCAGTTGCTGCAAATTGCCGTGTCGATCTACCAGCGCAAAAAGCTGGAAGACAACACTGGCGACCCGTGGAACGGCCACACCCTGGAATGGTCCACGTCTTCCCCGCCGCCGGCTTATAACTTTGCCGTGCTGCCGCAAGTACGTGACATCGACGCCTTCACTGACATGAAGGAACAAGGCAAGCCGTACGCCAAGCCGGAACACTACGACCCGATCCATATGCCGCGTAACACCTCGGCCGGTGTGTTCATGGGTGCGTTTGCCACGGCACTGGGTTTTGCGCTGATCTGGCACATCTGGTGGCTGGCGATTGTGGGTCTGGTGGGTATTGTTGTGACGCTGCTGACCCGCGTGTACGACAACCACAAAGACTTTTACATCATGCCGAACGAAATCGCCCACACCGAACGCGCTGCTGCTGACAGCCGCGCCAAAGAAGTGGTTGCGGCCTGAGGGATATGGATAAATGAGTAATCTTGCTGAACAAACGCTCGACGCCCCGGTCGAGCACGAGCACGGTCACGAACATCATCACGATACAGACAGCCAGGATATCCTGGGCTTCTGGCTGTATCTGATGACTGACTGCATCTTGTTTGCCACCGCATTTGCCGGTTACGCCGTGCTGTATCGCAATATTGCGACCGGCCCGGCGGGCTTCGAGATTTTTGACCTGAAGTATGTGGCGATTGAAACCGCAGCCCTGCTGCTGTCTTCCATCACCTATGGCTTTGCCATGATCAGCGGCCGCCGCGGCAACAAGTCGGCCGTGCTGGGCTGGCTGGCGGTGACCTTCCTGTTTGGTGCCACCTTTATCGGTATGGAAGTCAACGAATTCCATCACCTGATTGCTGAAGGTCACGGCCCGAACGTCAGCGCGTTCCTCTCGGCCTTCTTTGGTCTGGTGGGTCTGCACGGTCTGCACGTGACTGCCGGTCTGATCTGGATGGCCGTACTGATGTTTGAAGTGGCCAAGCGTGGTCTGTCCAAGCAAAGCGTGCTGCGTCTGAGCCTCTTGAGCTTGTTCTGGCACTTCTTGGACGTGGTCTGGATCTGTGTGTTTACCGTTGTGTATCTGAAAGGGGTGGCGTGATGCAACGCATTGAAGGTCATGATTCGCATCAACACGCCGCTGCTGCAGATCACGGCAGCTATGTGGACTACCTGGTTGGCTTTGTGCTGTCGGTCATCCTGACGGTGATTCCGTTCTGGATGGTGATGAGCAAGTCGTTCAGCCGTCAGGGCACCCTGATTGGTATCGCCGTGTTCGCTGTGGCGCAGGTCATCGTGCAGCTGAAGTATTTCCTGCACCTGGACTTCACCAAGGAAGGCAAGATCAACACGCTGGCGTTCCTGTTTACCGCTTTGATCATCGTTATGCTGGTGGGTCTGTCGATCTGGATCATCACCACCGCTGACGCACTGATGATGCGCTAAGGTGGGCAGTTTGAAACTCAAGCGTTACCTGCTGGTCACCAAGCCTGGCATCATCATGGGCAACCTGATCAGCACCGTCGGCGGTTTTCTGCTGGCCAGCCAGGGTCACCCTGACTGGCTGGTGATGGTTGCCACGGTGATTGGTTCGGCACTGGTGGTGGCATCGGGTTGTGCGATCAATAACTGGATTGATCGTGACATTGATGCCCGCATGGAGCGCACCAAAAAGCGCGTGACGGTGACCGGGGTGATGAGCCCCGCCGCCGCACTCGCGCACGGTCTGTTGCTGGGCGTGTTGGGCTTTGCCTGTCTGGCCTGGTTCACCCCGATGGTCACCGTGTATTGCGTGGCTTTTGGCTACTTCATCTACGTGGGCGTTTACAGCCTGTATATGAAGCGCAATTCGGTGCATGGCACGCTGGTGGGTTCGCTCTCTGGCGCCATGCCGCCGGTGGCCGGTTTCTGTGCCGCCGCGGGTGAGTGGAATACCGGCGCGCTGATCCTGATGCTGATGTTCTGTCTGTGGCAGATGCCGCATTCCTATGCCATTGCCATCTTCCGCCAGGAAGACTACAAGCGCGCAGGGATTCCGGTATTGCCGGTGGTGCGCGGTATTACCGCAGCCCGCCGCCAGATGGTTGCCTACATCATCGCTTTTGCGGTGGCTTGTGTAGCGCTGCAAGTGGCCGGTTACGCCGGTTATGGTTACATGGCCGTCGCCGTGGCGACCTCCTTGTACTGGCTGAAGCTGGCGCTGGATGGCCGTCAGACCGACAATCATGTGAAATGGGCGAAACAGGTGTTTGTGTTCTCCATCATTACTGTGACCGCATTGTCGGTGTCGATGGCGGTGGATGGCAAACAGCCCAAGCCGCAATTGGCTAGCCTGGCGCAGCTTGTGCATCACGTGTGATTTGCTGTTTGGCAAATTGAAAAACCCGGTGGCTTTGCGGCTAACCGGGTTTTTTGTTTTTGGAGGGGGCGGCGAGCGAACGGATTGCTTCATGGTTGGCGCATTCACTGACTCGTCATTCCGGTCTTCGGCGGCCCCCTTGCGCCGGAATCCAGGGGGCCTTTGCTGGCCAGAACCACAGAGTAGCCCGGATGGAGCCGGCAGGCGGGAATCCGGGGTGGCGGACGGGGTTCATATTGTTGTGAGGTTTAGCGAAGTAGGGTGGATTCGGAGCCTTGGCGACAATCCACCATTGCAGCGTGGGTTAGCGCCTTGTGGCGCGGCTGTTTTGGATACCGGCGGTGGCCGGAGCACGTTACTTTTCTTTGCTTCGCCAAAGAAAAGTAACCAAAAGAAAGGCGACCCCAGCCTGGCGGCCCTCCGGGCTGCCCTCGGTTGGTCGGGAGCCTAAGGTCTCCCTCCACGCCCTCGGCGCTGGGCTTTAATGGGGGGAAAGTCAAAAGCAACCCCAACCCTTCTGCGCGCAAGCTTGATTTGTTTGTGCTCCCACTTCCTCGTCATTCCCGCGCAGGCGGGAATCCAGCAACAGCATTCGCAAGAATATTGCTGCCAATCCCGCTCAACTCCCTCGTGAATCTGGCGTAAACCGGCGCTTCGCAGCTGCTGAAAAGAGGATTGCTCGCCGGGCTTGTCAGAAGACGCGCACTCAAATGCCGCAAGTCCCCAACCCTCCGTGCTACCGCGTAATATATCAACACGCTCATGATACAAACCCATCGCGCCATGTCCCCAACCCCACCCGCGGCATCCGCTCGCAACCGTTACCTCGTCTGGCTGGTCGCAGGTGCGTTTTTTATGGAATTGCTTGATTCCACCGTCATGACCACGGCCATGCCGCAGATGGCCCAGAGTTTCGGGACGGCCCCGGTTCATCTTTCTATTGGCGTGAGTGCTTACATGCTGGCGCTGGCGGTGTTCATTCCGCTGAGTGGCTGGCTGGCAGATCGTTTTGGTCCACGTCAGGTTTTTGGCGGGGCGATCTTGCTGTTCACGCTGGCGTCTGTGCTGTGCAGCCTCAGTACCAGTTTGTGGTTCTTCACGTTGGCGCGCGTGCTGCAAGGGCTGGGTGGGGCGATGATGGTGCCGGTAGGGCGCATGGTGGTGCTGCGGGCCACGCCCAAAGACAAACTGGTGAGCGCCATCGCCACGCTCACCTGGCCTGCACTGGGCGCGCCCGTGCTGGGGCCGCCCTTGGGGGCACTAGTGACAACCCACTGGAGTTGGCACTGGATTTTTCTGCTGAATGTACCCTTCGGATTATTGGGTTTTGTGCTGACCTTGCGGCTGGTCGACGGTGCCCCGGGCGGGCGGCGCGGGTTTGATACGGTGGGCTTTGTCTTGAGTGGCGCAGGTTGCAGTGCCTTGATGTACGCCTGCAATCTTGCCGCGCAAACACCCTTTGCTGGCAGTGCCGTGGCGCTGTGGGGAGCCGGTGGCGTGCTGGCGTTATGGCTGGCAGTGCGGCATTTGCGCCGCACGCCGAATCCGCTGGTCGATCTGGACGCACTGCGCGTGCCCACATTTGCAGTGGCGATGCGTGGAGGTTTGCTGTTCCGCATGGCGATCAACAGCGCGCCGTTTCTGCTGCCGCTGTTGTTCCAGTTGGGGTTTGGTTACAGCGCCACCAGGGCGGGAACACTCTTGCTGGCGCTGTTTGCCGGCAATCTGTTGATGAAGCCCGCCACCACGCCACTGATGAAAGCTTGGGGTTTTCGCACCGTATTGCTGGTCAACGGGGTGATGGTGGCGCTGGGTTTTGTGCTTTGCATGGCATTGCAGCCGGATACACCGCAAGTGATCACCATGCTGGTGTTGTTCTTTACCGGGCTTAGCCGTTCCATGCAGTTCACTGCGTTTTCCACCTTTAGCTTCTGCGATATCCCGCCTGAACGGATGAGCGGCGCTTCTACGCTCAGCAGTATCCTGGTGCAGATGAGTGCCGGGCTGGGTATTGCTCTGGGGGCGGTGATGTTGCGAGTGGCATCGGCGTGGTTTCCGGCAGAAGGGCATGGCGTTCCCGTAGTCGCATTCCGGCTGGCTTTCCTGGGTATGGCTCTGATCAGCGCGATAGGCTTGTTCGATTTGCTGCCCTTGCCGCGTAACGCGGGGGCGGCCGTCAGTGGGCATCAAATAGCCTGAAGGGGGCTGCCATAGCGTGATCCTTGAAGTACTCAGAATGACATCCAGGAGGCTTGGCTTGGCTGCTTTGCGGGCGTTGCCCATTAAAAAACCGCCGGGATAGCTGCCGGCGGTTTTTTGTTTGTGGGTGGATTCAAGCTGGCTGGGCTTGCGCCTCAGCCTTGGCAAATTGCTCCAGCGCTGCAGGCACGGTGGTGCCAAAAATCTCGCCTTCCAGCAATTCAGAATGAAAACCATCTGGACCCACTGGCACATCCCCGACCAGGGTGGTGCGGTAAAGCACGCGTTCTACTTCGATATGATCCAGGTCTTGCGGCGCTAGATGGGCCGTGGCGCGGTTGTCCCAGAACGCGATATCGCCATTGTTCCAGTGAAAACGCACCGTATAGGCTGGCCGGGTGATCTGTTCAAAGAAGATCTCCAGCAGCTTGCTGCTTTCTACCGCAGACAAGCCCACCAGGTGAGACGTAAAGCCTGGATTGACGAAGAGCGCACGCTCACCGGTTTCAGGGTGGATGCGTACCACCGGGTGAATCGCCACCAGCGGGTTTTGCGCAAACCGTTGTGCCAGCTTGCTGCCCGCCGGAATACGCTGGTTGGCGGCAAAGCGATGCTCTGCTTTCAGCGTATCAGCCAGCGCGCGCAGCGGTGCAGATAGGCCCTCGTACGCCGCGACAAGGTTGGTCCACTGTGTGTCTCCGCCAAACGAAGGCACATTCACCGCGCGCAAAATGGACGCCGCTGGCGGGTTCACCGCAGCGGTCACATCGGTGTGCCAGCGGTTCTCGTAACTGGCGCGGCGCAGACCATTGCGGCGTTCATAACGGCTGCGGTCGATCGGCAGGATTTCCGGGTGGCCCTCAATCGGCTGGTCTTCATGCGGGTGGGCATAAGTGACCTCACCAAAGCGACGGGTGAAGGCCACCTGCGCGGCGTGATCAATGTTCTGGTTTCGGAAGAACACCACTTTCCATTGCAGTAAAGCCTGGCGGATATCATGAATGGCCGCATCGCTGACCGGGCCGGCCAGGTCCAGGTTGCCAATCTCGGCGCCAATATGGCCGGCCAGTTGCGTCACGGTAATGCCAGAAGGCGCAGTCGTCGTAGACATGTTGTGATTCCTCTTCAAGCGCAGCTAAAAGCCCGTTGTCCGGGAGTCGCCCGCAATCGGGCGTGAGGCTGTTCTTGCAGAAATCGTGCCAGCGTTGGCGGTGGGGCGAGAGGGTAGATTGGGGCGCTTGTGGCGGGTGATCTGTACCAATTTGCACTTGTGCCGCTGCAAACTGTGCCGATCGGGCCAGTTCGGCACATCTAATCTGGCTATAGAACGGGAGGGCGGCGAAAAGCAAAAAGCCCGACCAGTTGGCCGGGCTTTTTGCTTATATAAGGTGGGGTGGCTGATGGGGCTCGAACCCACGACAACAGGAATCACAATCCTGGACTCTACCAACTGAGCTACAGCCACCACAAAAACGGTTGATCTATGCAGTGCATAAATCGTTAAAACTGACTCTGCTGTACATCCCGTCTGCAGATTTGGCGCACCCGACAGGAATCGAACCTGTAACCTACGGCTTAGAAGGCCGTTGCTCTATCCGGTTGAGCTACGGGCGCCCGGATCAGGCTACATTTCTTGATAGTACAGAGCAGATTTTAAAGCAGGGTCGGGGCGGTGGGATTCGAACTCACGACCACCTGGTCCCAAACCAGGTGCGCTACCAGACTGCGCTACGCCCCGAACGAGACCGAGACTATAGCGAGGTCATCCACCCTCGTCAAGCCTGAAGATTGAGGCAATCACCAGAAAAATGAGACAATGCTGGCCTTATTGATAAAACCTCGTGCCGGAGCCCGCCTATGACAGCGCAAATTCTCGACGGAAAAGCCATTTCGCAGGATATCGTTCAGAGCGTGCGCGCCAAGGTAGACGCACGCATTGCGGCGGGTCACCGCGCCCCGTCGCTGGCGGTGGTGCTGGTGGGGAGTGATCCGGCCTCGCAGGTGTATGTCGGGAACAAGAAGCGCCAGTGTGAAAATGCCGGCATCACTTCGCTGGCCTGGGACCTGCCGGAAACCACGTCTGAGGCAGAACTGGTTGCGCTGGTCGGCAAGCTCAATGCGGACGACGCGGTTGATGGCATTCTGGTGCAGTTGCCGCTGCCAGCGCATATCAATGCAGAAAAGATTATTGAGTTGATCGACCCCGTAAAGGATGTCGACGGTTTTCATCCGTACAACATTGGCCGCCTGGCTCTGAAAATGCCGCTGTTGCGCCCTTGCACGCCACGTGGCGTGATGACCTTGCTGGAGCGCACCGGGATTGATCTGGTGGGCAAGGACGCCGTGATTGTTGGCGCATCCAACATCGTTGGCCGTCCGCAAGCGCTGGAACTGTTGCTGGCCCGCGCCACCGTGACGGTGTGCCACAGCAAGACAAAGGATCTGGCCGGCAAGGTAAGCGCGGCCGACGTGGTGGTGGCAGGTGTTGGCATCCCCAATTTTGTGAAAGGGGAGTGGATCAAGCCGGGTGCCATTGTCATTGACGTAGGTATCAACCGGTTGCCGGACGGCAAGTTGTGTGGCGACGTGGAGTTTGAGGTTGCCCGTCAGCATGCCTCCTGGATTACCCCGGTGCCGGGGGGCGTGGGCCTGATGACGGTGGCGACCCTGATGCAAAATACCTATGACGCCGCAGTGAATCGCAAACCGTAACCTGGCAACAGCAAAACTGGATGGGCCGCCTGGGCGGTCCATTTGTTGAACCCGATCATAAATACAAGACCGCTCATGCCTTATCCATTAGTTCGTCCATTTTTGTTCATGCTGGCGCCAGAGACAGCCCACCATGTCACGCTGGGTGGCCTGAATTTTGCCCACGACCTGGGTTTGCTGCGGGCTTTTGTGCCAGCGCCGATTTCCTGCCCGACGACGGTTATGGGTATGGAGTTTCCCAACCCGGTGGGGCTGGCGGCGGGCCTGGACAAGAATGGCGAGTACATTGATGCGCTGGGCGATCTGGGTTTTGGATTTATCGAGATCGGCACCATCACGCCGCGCCCGCAGCCGGGCAACCCCAAGCCGCGCATGTTCCGGCTGGTGGATTCTGAAGCCATCATCAACCGCATGGGCTTTAACAACGAAGGCGTGGACAAGCTGGTCGAGAACGTGCGCAAGTCCCAGTACAAAGGCATTCTCGGGATCAACATCGGCAAGAATTTTGATACGCCGATCGAACGCGCGGTCGAGGATTACCTCATTTGTCTGGACAAGGTGTACGAGTACGCCAGTTACGTGACGGTGAATATTTCTTCGCCCAACACCAAAAACCTGCGCCAGTTGCAACAGGCCGATGAGTTGTCGAGCCTGTTGGCCGCCCTCAAGCAACGCCAACAGCAACTGGCTGACAAGCACGGCCGTTATGTGCCGTTGGCCCTGAAAATTGCGCCGGATCTGGATAGTCACCAGATTCAGGAAGTGGCCGAACGCCTGATCAAGCATCAGATTGACGCCGTGATTGCCACCAATACCACACTCTCCCGCGTGGGTGTGGAGCATCACCCGCATGGCGCAGAAGCGGGTGGTTTGTCTGGTGCGCCGGTGCGGGCCAAATCCACGTCGGTCATTCGTGAGCTGGCCGAAGCGCTGGATGGCGCATTGCCCATTATGGGTGTCGGCGGCATTTTGTCGGGTGACGACGCGGTAGAGAAAATCCATGCTGGCGCCGCGCTGGTTCAGGTATACAGCGGTATGGTTTATCGCGGACCGGCGCTGGTTGAAGAATGCGCGGCGGCGATTGCGTCTATCCGGTACTAGAGTGTGAGGGGAGGGGGGGCGTTGGGCGGTTTGATGGTTGAATTGCCGCTGGTTTAACGGTATCTCCCTGACGTCTTATGCTGCATGCATCTTACTGATTATCAACAAAATCATTGGCAATCCTGATAAGCCATATCGGTTATATGGATAGCAGGATATAAAGCTTGCCCGGTATATCTGGAGGTTGGATAATCCGGGCCTCAAATGACAGATTTATCGATTCAATCGATATAGCGACGGTTCTGACGATGGGTTTGAATCACTATTTACTCTTGCTGGTTGGCGCGGTGCTGGTCAACAACGTGGTGCTGGTGCGTATTCTGGGTCTGTGCCCGTTCATGGGTGTCTCCAAAAAGCTGGAAGCTTCAATCGGCATGGGGATCGCCACGGCGTTTGTGCTGACCCTGGGCTCCGGTTCATCCTGGCTGATTGATCAGTTGCTGGTGGCCTGGCATCTGGAATACCTGCGCACGCTGTCATTCATTGTGGTGATTGCCGCGATCGTGCAATTCACCGAGATGTTCATTCATAAAACCAGCCCGGTGTTGTATCAGGTGCTGGGTATTTACCTGCCGCTGATCACCACCAATTGCGCCGTGCTGGGCGTGCCGCTGATCAATTCGGTACAGAAATTCAGTTTTACCGAATCTCTGGTCTTTGGTTTTGGTTCATCTTTTGGTTTCAGCCTGATCCTGATTCTGTTTGCGGCCATTCGCGAACGGCTGGATGGTGCTGATGTGCCTGCCCCGTTCAAGGGCACCCCGATTGCTTTCATTACCGCCGGCTTCATGAGCCTGGCGTTCATGGGCTTTGCCGGCCTGGTGAAGTAACAACTGATCTTATGCTGACTTTCACGCTTGCCATCGCCATCATGGCGATCCTCGCGATCTTGCTCGGTGCTGTACTGGGTTGGGCCGCCATCAAATACAAAGTTGACGAAGATCCGCTCGTCGACAAGATCGACGCCATCCTGCCGCAAACGCAATGCGGCCAGTGCGGCTTCCCTGGCTGCAAGCCGTATGCCACCGCCATTGCCAACGAAGAAGCCGACATCAACCGTTGCCCACCGGGTGGCGAAGACGGCATTCGCAAGCTGGCTGATTTGCTGGGCAAGGATTTCAAGGCGCTCAACGCAGAAAACGGCGAAGAAAAGCCCAAAGCCGTTGCGGTGATTGATGAAGACACCTGTATTGGTTGCACCTTGTGCATTCAGGCCTGCCCGGTCGATGCCATTGTCGGTGCGGCCAAGCATCTGCACACCATTGTCTCCAGCGAATGTACCGGTTGCGAGTTGTGCATTGCGCCGTGCCCGGTGGACTGCATCAGCATGCAGACCGTGGGCGAAACCGTGACGACCTGGAAGTGGCGTTATCCCGTGATTCCGTTGACTGTAAAGGCCGCCGCATGAACGCACGTGCCGCGCTGGCTGTTACTTTTTTCCCGTTCCATGGCGGCGTTCACCCGCCTGAACACAAAGATGAATCCTCCGGCACGCCCATTATGGCGGGACCGATTCCGCCAAAACTGGTGGTGCCGCTGCATCAGAGCATTGGCAATATGGCCAAGGCGCTCGTCAATGTCGGTGACCATGTCCTTAAAGGCCAGATGATTGCCGCGGCAGATGGCACGGTCTCTGCCGCAGTGCATGCACCAACCTCCGGCCGCGTGGTGTCGATCAGCCCACAGCGCGTACCGCACCCGTCTGGTTTGCTGGAACACTGCATCACGATCGAGTCTGATGGCGAAGATCGCTGGATTGATCGGAACCGCTTTGACTGGCGCACCGCCGAATCCCGCGCTATCCGTGATTACCTGCGGGACATGGGCGTAGTAGGGCTGGGCGGCGCGGTATTCCCCTCGCACCTGAAGATTGGCGGCGCCAGTGATGGCCTTGATACGCTGGTCATCAACGCGGCGGAATGCGAACCCTTCATTACCTGCGATGACCTGCTGATGCGTGAACGCGCGGTGCAGATTGTCGAGGGCATCAAGATTTTGCAGGCATTGCTGCAGGCCCGCGAAGTGCTGATTGGCGTGGAAGACAACAAACCACAAGCCATTGATGCCATGCGCGCGGCCATTGCCGGTTGCGAGTTCAAGATTGACGTCGTGGTGGTGCCGACGCTGTATCCGTCCGGTGGCGCCAAGCAGTTGATCAAGCTGCTGACCAATAAAGAAGTGCCCTCTGGCGTGCGCTCTACCGATCTGGGCGTGCAGTGTTTCAACGTGGCCACGGTGTACACCATTTACCGTGCCATCGAGCATGGTGAGCCGGTGATCAGCCGCGTAGTCACGCTGACGGGCAATGTGGAGCGCCCCGGTAACGTCGATGCATTGATTGGCACGCCGATTGCCGACCTGTTGGCGTTTGCCGGTAACAAGCCCGATTCGGATGCGTACATCTACGGCGGCCCGATGATGGGCTTTGAAATTCCGGGTACGGACGTGGGCTTGTCCAAGGCCGGTAACTGCATCATTGCCAAGAGCAGCGGTCTGTTCCCGCCCAAGCCGGCAGAAATGCCGTGTATTCGTTGTGGCAAGTGTGCAGACGCGTGCCCGGCAGAATTGCAGCCGATGGACCTGTACTGGTTCGGCAAGAGCAAGAATTTTGGCAAGGCGCAGGAACGCAATCTGTTTGACTGTATTGAATGCGGTGCGTGCGCGTATGTATGCCCGTCCAACATTCAACTGGTCGATTACTTCCGCTTCTCCAAGTCAGAAATCTGGGCCGCAGAAAAGTCCAAAAAGGCCGCCGATCAGGCCCGTGAACGCCACGAATTCCGCCAGTTCCGCGAAGAGCGTGAAAAGCGCGAGAAGGCAGAACGTCTGGCTGCCAAGGCGGCGCAAAAGCACGAAGCCGCTGCCAGTTCGGCAGACCCGGCCGATGCCGAGCGCGCAGCCAAGATCAAGGCTGCCATGGAGCGTGCTGCCGCCAAGAAGGCCGAAGCCGCCGCAGCCCAGGTGGCCGCAGACCCGATCACCCCGCTGGACCCGGACGCGACTGCTGTACCGGTGGCCGAAGCCGTCGCCGCGCCCGAGCCGGTAGCCCCCGTGAGTCAGCTTGATCCGGAAAAAGCCGAACGTATCCGTGAGGCAATGGAAAAGCGTGCTGCCGAGAAAGCCGCCCTGGAAGCCATGAGCCCGGAAGAAAAAGCCGCGCGCGAGGCCGAAAAGAAAGCCAAGATTGAAGCCGCCATGGCCGCCGCTGCTGCCAAAAAAGCAGCCAAAGCGGCAGAAGCCGCCAAAGCGCAAGGCGATCAGGCCGATGGCGCATAACCAGTCACAACAACTACAAAACCGATGAATACGTCTCCGTTCTTTATCAAGCCCACGCCACTGCAAGTGGTGATGTTCAAGGTCGCGCTGGCACTGGTGCCGGGTATTGCCGTGTATACGTATTCGTTCGGCATTGGTGTGCTGGTGCAGATCACGTTGGCGACCATTGCCGCGCTGGCGACTGAAGCCGTCTGCCTGAAGCTGCGCGGCTACCCCATCAAGCCGTTTGTGACTGATGGCTCGGCCATCGTCACGGCCTGGCTGATGGCGCTGTCGTTTCCGCCGCTGGCGCCATGGTGGATGATCGTTGTAGCGGCCGTGTTGTCGATTGCACTGGCCAAACACATGTACGGTGGCCTGGGTCAGAACACCTTCAACCCGGCCATGGTGGGCTTTGCCATCATGATCGTGTCGTTCCCGGCGCAAATGTCCCGCTGGGCCGCACCGTTTGGTGTGCTGCCGCAGAGCCTGGACTGGTCGGCGCAGCTGTCCTGGATTTTCACTGGCAACCTTCCGGCTGGCCTGGCGTTTGATGCCGTGGCTTCAGCCACCCCGCTGGATACCGTCAAGACGCAACTCATGCAGCACGCCAGCATGAGCCATATTTTCCAGTCGCCGCTGTTTGGCACGATTGGTGGCATTGGCACAGAGTGGATCACCGCCGCTTACTTGCTGGGCGGCCTGTATCTGCTGTGGCAAAAACTGATCCCGTGGCAGATTCCGGTGACCTTCCTGGCGGTGCTGGGCGGTGTGGCCGGTGTGTTCCATCTGGTTGATCCTACTCATTACACCTCCCCGCTGTTCCACTGGTTTAGTGGTGCAGCCATGCTGGGGGCGTTCTTCATTGTGACCGACCCGGTGACCGGGCCGACCACGCCGCTGGGCCGTGTCATCTTTGCCGCGCTGATCGGCTTGCTGACTTACCTGATTCGCGTGTTTGGTGGCTATCCGGATGGTATTGCGTTTGCCGTGCTGATCATGAACCTGGCTGCGCCGTTCATTGATCAATACACCCAGCCGGCTGTGTTTGGCCGCAAGGGCAAGCAGAAGAAAGCAGGGGCGCAATCATGAAAACCATGGTGGCCAATGGCGTGCGCGGCGCGCTGACCCTGCTGGCGTTCTCGTTTGTGTTTACGGCCTTGATGGCTGGCACCTATGCCATGACCAAAGACATCGTCGCCAAAAACCAGGAAGACGCTGAGCGCACCTTGATTGCCCAGGTTCTGCCCGCAGGTTCTTATGACAACAACCTGCTGGCCGACAAGCAAGTGGTGCCCAAGGCAGAGGCCAAAGAACTGGGTAACGATGATGCATCGGCCATCTATCTGGCTAAAAAGACGGGCAAGACCGTCGGTGCGGTGATCGAAGCGACAGCACCAGATGGTTACGCGGGCAAGATCAAACTGCTGGTGGGCGTTGCGCCCAATGGCCAGATTCTGGGCGTGCGCGTGGTCGACCACAAAGAAACGCCGGGCCTGGGCGATTATATTGATGCCGCTATCTCGAACTGGATCGACCAGTTCAAGGGTAAAGGGTTGGGTAACCCACCGCTGGAACGCTGGAAAGTGAAAAAAGACGGTGGTGTGTTTGACAGCCATGCTGGCGCCACCATCAGCCCGCGCGCCGTGGTCAAGGCACTCGGCAAAACACTGGTTTACGTCGACGCGCACAAAGCGGGTCTGTTTGGAGATGCATCATGATGATTAGCCGCCAGGAAGTCCGCGACATCAGCCATAACGGCGTGTGGAAGCAGAACCCCGGTGTCGTGCAGATTCTGGGCATGTGCCCCACACTGGCTATGACCACTTCGGTGGTTAACGGTGCCAGTCTGGGCGTCGCCACCGCACTGGTCATGGCGTGCTCCGGTGCTGCCGTGGCGTTGTTACGTCAGTTTGTGCCCAATGAACTGCGCAACCCGATCTATATCCTGATCATTGCAGCGGTGGTGACGATCGTCCAGTTGGCCATGAATGCCTATATGCACGCGTTGTACAACGTGCTGGGTATTTTCATTCCGCTGATCGTGACCAATTGCATCGTGTTGGCGCGCGCTGAAGCGTTTGCTGCCAAGAACGGCGTAATCCAGTCTGGGCTGGATGGTTTCATGATGGGCATTGGCGGTACGGTGGTGCTCGCCATTCTGGGTGGTATCCGCGAGGTGCTGGGCAAGGGCACACTGCTGTCCGGTATCGATCTGGTGTTTGGTGCTTCGGCTAAATCCTGGGTGATCCATGTGATTCCGGCAGACCTGAACTATCAGTTTCTGTTCATGATTCTGCCGCCGGGCGCGTTTATTGGCCTGGGGTTGCTGGTGGCGGGCAAGGCCGCGCTGGACCGTCGCGCCGCTGAAGCTGCGCGCCGTCGCGAGGCAGAAGCCTCCACCCCGCTGGCCGCCTAAGCCCGGGCCGCCGTGCTGTACGGGCTGGCGGTTATTCTGGGTTTTCTCGTGGCCGGCGAGGCTGCGAGTGACTTTCTTCATCTTCCCTTGCCGGGCACTGTGTCCGGCATGGTTCTGTTGCTCATCTGGTGCCTGATCCGTAAAGGGGCCGATGCGCGCACCGCCCAGGCCGCTACCGGCCTGCTACGCTATCTGGGCCTCTTCTTTTTGCCGGCGGGTGTCGGCGTCATGGCGCTTTCAGGGCTGTTGCGCCAGGAAGGCGGGGCCATGGTCGCTGTGCTGGTGCTCTCCACGCTGGTGACCCTGCTGACCACAGCGCTGACGCTGGCCTGGTTGCTCAAACGTCATCCGGCTCACAAGGATGAGGCACCGTGAGCGCCTGGCAGACGCTGCAAAACTTCCCCGCCACCTGGCTGGTGCTGACCTGTGCCGCTTTTCTGCTGGCCGATTACGTCTACCTGAAGTCGGGCCGTTTTGCGCTGTTGAATCCGGTGCTCGTCGGGATCGTGCTGGTGATCATCACGCTATTTGCGCTGCACGTGCCGTACGCCACCTACTTTGCACAGGCCAAACTCATCCACTTTTTGCTGGCACCGGCCACGGTGGCGCTGGCGATTCCGCTCTACATCAACATTCAGCGCATGAAAGCGATCGCCGGCCCGCTGTTGGTGGCGGTGACAGTGGGCAGCTTAACGGGCATTACCAGCGCGGTGCTGCTGGGGCGCTGGTTGGGTTTGTCCATGCCGGTACTGTTGTCATTTGCGCCCAAGTCCGTCACCACGCCAATCGCTATGGCTTTGTCTGCACGCGCGGGTGGCTTGCCCTCATTGACGGCGGGGATTGTGATTGTCACTGGCATTTGCGCGGCCATTATGCTGGTACCGCTGCTGCGCTGGTTGCGCATAGAGGATGATCGCGTGGCGGGCGTTGCGGTGGGGGTGGCCGGCCACGGTATTGGCACGGCGCGGGCATTTCAGGTCTCAGAAACCGCCGGGGCATTTGCCGGGCTGGCCATGGGGCTTAATGGCTTGCTGACCTCGCTGCTGCTGCCCCTGTTGCTGGCCATCTTGCTGTAGACCAAAGCTCAGGCTGTTTCTTCAAAATCAGACACGGCCGGCAAGTCCGGCGGCTGGTAGGCACTGAGTTGGCGGGCCGCCAGCGTCTGGCGCGCGTTGATCTCTTCGATCGCTTCTTCTTCCAGTTTTTGTGCTTCTTCTGCGGCGGAGAGTTCTTCGGGCGAGGGGCTTTCCGGTGTGAGCGAAGCAGCCATGATGATGCGTGCGGTGCGCAGCGTTTCTTCGGGAGTGCGGCCTTTGCGCAAGTTGATCTTGCGATGACCAAAGATGACCGAACGGGCACCGTCCGGTTCAACCATCAGATGATGATAGGGTGATGCGCCAGAAACGGGCTCGGTGCTGGCGGGGAGTGCCTCGGCCTCGTTCTGGATCTGGACGTATTCATCTTCGGGCGGCGGTCGTTCTGGCGCATGCGCATCGCCTTCACCACTCCCGCCGTGCCGACCGCCCTCCGCATTGGCGCGCAACAGGGCGGCTTCCAGCTCCGCACGGGCCTGGTTGGGGTTGCCGCCCCCGTCACCCGTACCATCTGCGGCCAGCGTACTGCGCACACTGCTAGAGAGGATGGGTGAAGCGGCAAAGGTTGCCGAGGTGGGTGAAACCGACGTGCTGGCCAAGGTGTTTCCTCCTTAAACCATTGATGCAACACAGCATTTCCATTTAAGAGAATTGCAGGAGTTGACAGGCAGGGCCAGCCGGATCGACGAACGGTTGTCAGACTTTGAGGAGTGCTTCGCGCCCGGGCAGCCAGCGCTCCAGATGCGCCAGCGCAGTTGGCCGTTGTCCGGCCAGCAATATTTCGGCGGCTTCACGGGCCGCATCCAGCAGGTCTGAGTCCCGCTCCAGATCAGCAAACCGTAGCATGGGCACCCCTGACTGGCGCACGCCAGCCAACTCGCCGGGGCCGCGTAAATCCATATCCTGGCGGGCGATTTCGAAACCGTCGGTGTTCTCGTAAATGACGCGCAAACGCGACTTGGCGTTGTCGGACAAGGGGCCGGTATACAGCAACACGCACAGGGAGGCATGTGCGCCCCGACCAACACGGCCACGTAACTGGTGCAATTGCGCCAGGCCCATGCGTTCCGCATGCTCAATAACCATCAGGCTGGCATTGGGCACATCGACGCCTACTTCAATGACGGTGGTCGCCACCAGCACCTGAATATCATTGGTCAGAAACTGCACCATCACGGCGGCTTTTTCATCCGGCTTCATACGCCCGTGAACCAGACCGACCGCAATGCCGTTCAGTTCCAGCGTCAGTTGGGCATGGGTATCGACAGCGGTTTGCAGTTGCAGCGCTTCAGACTCTTCAATCAGCGGGCAGACCCAGTACACCTGCCGGCCTTCTTCTACTTTGGCGGCAATGCGGGTGATGACTTCATCACGGCGGGCGTCAGAAATCAGCTTGGTGACGATTGGCGTGCGGCCGGGTGGCAATTCATCGATCACGCTCACATCCAGATCGGCATAAAAGCTCATGGCTAATGTACGCGGGATCGGCGTGGCAGACATCATCAGTTGATGCGGGCTCTGGCCTTTTTCCCGCAGGGCCAGCCGTTGCGCCACGCCAAAGCGATGCTGTTCGTCGACAATGGCAAGACCCAGGTTGGCGAACGTCACCTGATTCTGAAATAGCGCATGCGTGCCGACGATCAATGGCGCGGTGCCCAGTGCGGCATCTTCCAGCGCCTCACGCTTGGCCTTGGCTTTCAGGCTACCGGCCAGCCACGCCACGCGGATGCCTAATGGCTCCAGCCAGGTAGCCAGCTTGCGATAGTGTTGTTCTGCCAGAATTTCGGTTGGGGCGAGCAGCGCCACCTGGTAACCGCACTCCATGGCCTGGCAGGCCGCCAGCGCAGCGACAATGGTTTTACCCGCGCCGACATCGCCTTGCAGCAAGCGTTGCATAGGGTGCGGTTGCGCCAGATCGGCGTTGATTTCGGTCAGTACTTTCTGCTGCGCGCCCGTCAGACCAAACGGCAAGCTGGCGAGTAGTCGCCGCGCCAGATCGCCGGGCGGGTTGATCACGGGGGCGTCTTTCTCGCGCCGCTCCGCCCGCGCCATGCGCAGGCTCAGTTGCTGCGCCAGCAACTCATCAAACTTGAGTCGGCGCCACGCCGGATGCGTGCGCTCGGTCAGCTGGATATTGGGGATGTCAGTGGGTGGGTTGTGCAGCAAGAGTACGCTGCTGCGAAAATCCGGCAGCCCCAGAGGGTCGATAATGGTGTGGGGCAGGGTGTCGGTCAGGCTGCAACCAGACAGCGCCTGGTGTACCAGTTTGGTGATCTGGTGTTGTGCCAGCCCGGCGGTGGTGGAGTAAACCGGCGTGAGTGCTTCATTCAGCCGGGTACGATCAGATACGCTGCGGATTTTGGGATGGACCATTTCATCCCCCCAGAAGCCGTGGCGCACTTCGCCATACAGGCGCACGCGCTTGCCCACTTCAAGCTGTTTGGCGGCGCTGGGGTAGAAATGGATCAGCCGCACCACCAGCACGCCGGTATCATCGACCACCCGCGCCACCAGTTGCCGGCGCGGCCGGAACTGCACGTCGCAACTATGCACTTCACCTTCGACCAGCACCGGGCCGCCGCCAAAGCCGGATTCGTTAATGGGGACGAGTTGGGTTTCATCCTCATAACGCAGCGGCAAATGCAGCACCAGATCAAATGGCCGGGTCAGGCCAAGCTTGAGCAGTTTGCTTTTGAGAGCGGGTTGGAGTTGCGCAAAATCCATAAAAACCTGTTCAGCTTCCTGCTGCAAGGCCGTGATCAGGGCTCATGCGCTGCGCGGAATCCTCATTTATTCCGTATAAATTCCGGTTCCTGTGCTGCTCTTCGCCCCGCTGACGACCCCGCATCAGGCTCTGAACAGGTTTTGGGCCAGATAAGAACGCTCGTTCTGTTTGGCGCTACTTTAGCGGCTTTGCGGCAAAAACCCAAATCTGGCGCCGGCAAGCACTGGTCTGGCGCAAAACCAGCCCCCGGTTTTTAGCCAGCAGGGTGGGCCAGTTGCGCGGCACGCACAGAGTTCAGTTGTTTGGTGATCATCTGCTGGCGCTTTTCTTCCAGCTTCTTTTTGATCTCTGGCATCGCGGCCAGGGCGGCGCGCTCGCCCTCCAGAATGGCCTGGTTTTTCTGGTCAAAATCGGTCGGGCCAATCTGGCCGACCTTGGGGCGGATGACGATATCCGCGCGGGTCAGTTCTTGCTCGCCCAGCTTCTGGCCCATGATGGCGATGGACTGGGTCACAATGCTGACAAGGCCCGCCGGATTCTTGCCGTTGGCCTTGGCCGAAATATCTACGGCAATCACAAAGTCCGCGCCCAACTGACGTGCGGCATCCACTGGCACCGGGCTGACAACGCCACCATCGACATAATGTTTGTTGCCAATGGCCACGGGCTCAAATACGCCCGGTACGCTGCTGGAGGCCCGTACGGCCTGGCCGGTATTGCCGCGTACAAATACGATGCGGTTACCGGTTTCCAGTTCGGTGGCGACTGCAGCAAACGGTCTGGGCAGTTTCTCGATTGGCCGGTTAGCGACCAACTGGTTCACGTAATCCTGGAGCTTTTGCCCTTTGACGAGGCCACCCGACAACAGGCTGACATCCCGCACGGAAGACTGATCCAGCGCAAAGGCGCGCTCTTGCAGGGCAAACGCATCCATGCCGCTGGCGTAAAGACTGCCGACCACGCTGCCCGCGCTGGTGCCAGAGACTTCATCCGGCACAATCCCGTTGGCTTCCAGCATCTTGATCACGCCAATATGCGCAAACCCCTTGGCTGCACCGCCGCCCAGCGCCAGGCCTACCTTGACCTTGACGGGCGGAGTGGGCGGCAAAGGCGCGGGTGTTGGGGCAACCGCAACCGGTGTCGGAGCAGAGGAACACGCGCCCAGAAAAATGACGGTGGTGATCAGGGCGGACAAAGACTGCAAGCGTTTCATGGGGTTTCCAGCGATTCAACAAAAGCGGTACGGCCATCGCACCGCCATTTCACATCCAGCTCGTATAAACGAATGCCGTACACGCGCAGCGGATCATCGGCATAAGCCGGCCGCGGGTCTTGGGCAAGGACGTCGGTAATGAGTTCAGCCAGCAGCGGATAAGTGGCGCGCCACTTTGCACACTGTGCCTGTGCCGCCGGGCTGAAGCTGACCTGCAGCCGCTCTGGTGCGCCGCCGACAAAGCCACTGCGGGCGTCGGGCCGGCTTTCTACGTAGGGAATATACGGTTTGATATCCAGAATGGGCGTGCCATCCACCAGATCGACGCCCCGAAATGTCAGCACCACATGCTCGCTGGTTTCCACACTGGCCAGTTCGACCAGCGACAAACCCAGCGGGTTGGGACGGAATGGCGAGCGCGTGGCAAACACACCCATACGCTGATTGCCACCCAGGCGGGGCGGACGCACGGTGGGGCTCCACTGGCCCGCAGTCTGGTGAAATACAAAAGTCAGCCAGACATGGCTGAACGCGTCCAGCCCGCGTACGGCCTCGGGCCGATCATACGGGGGGAGCAATTGCAGCGTACCAATGGCATGCGGGGCCAGACTAGGCTGGCGCGGAATGCCAAACTTGTCGGCAAACGGCGTACGCAAATGGCCTATGGGCGCAAAAGAATGGATGTCGGCGGTCACGGGGGGCGATTTTGCCACTGTGGCCGCCATTTGCCCATGCAGTAATGACATCCGGCAGCAAAACAAAACAGGCCCGCAAGCGGGCCTGTGGGCTAGGGGTATGACGCCCGGATCAGCGTGCGCCGCCCAGTACGGTCACAAGATCGTTATAGCGTTTATAGAGCGCTTTCTCCCGCTGGTTAGACGCCGTCGTGTTGCTGGATTTATCCAGCGCCAACTGGAACAGCGCGTAGAACAGTTGCAGGTCGGTCACTTCACGCAATTGGCGATTGCTGGAAGGCAAAAAGCCGGAAAGCTCATCCGCGTAATACAGCTTTTCTTTTTCATGCGTGGCGTTGGCACCCTTGCGCCCGTAGTTCAGGAAGAACTGGCTGATCTTCTGTTGCAGCGCGGGCGACATATCTTTGCGCATGATCAACGGGTCATACGAGAACGCGGGCGACTCCCAGATCACGCGCAATTGCTGATAGTCACGCGGATACTTGTCGTGCAGTTTTTCCAGGTCGTCGCTGTTGGTCGAGGCGACATCTGCACGGCGTTCGACCAGCGCGCGGAAATTGTCTTCGCTGGCGCCGTTACTGATCTGGCTGAAGAACTCGCTGAACAACACATTGTTCTTGGCAAAGGCGTAGTACTGTGGGATCAGGTAGTTGGCGGTTGAGTCTGGCGTGCCTGTGGCGTAGCGCCAGTGCTTGGGTTGGCGCAGCACTTCATCCAGCGACGCCGGGCCGTCCTTGCGGGTCAGCAGCACAGAGCGGAACTCGGACACGCCCCCGGTCAGTGCCAGGCGCGCAAAGATCTGCCCTTGTTTTTGCTCTACGCTGGTCAGTGCAGCTTGCGTACCCAGACGCGCAATCTGGATATGGTTCTGGCCGAACTCGGACAAGAGTTCTTGTTCGGTCTTGAGTGCCACCAGTTTGACGGTCTGGCCGGTGGCAGCCGACAGATCGTCCACAATGGGTTGCCAGTCTGCCTGGGCTTCTTCTACGCCACGACTGGCCAGCACGCCCATGACAATTTCCTGGCGGGCGGCCTGCGCAGAAGCGGCAACCAGCGACAGAACCAGGAAGAGCGCACGCAGTGACATGACTTTAAGCCTTTGCTTATTTTCAGTAAGTGGGCGAGCTTACAAGCCGATTGTGACGATCGGATGACAAGTGACGCGCATTGGTAAGACTGTGTTGTACGTTAGTCGGACATCCTTTTTTCATGCATAGACCGGAGCACCGCCATGCCCTTTATCAACATCAAGATCGCCGGTGAACTGACGCGCGAACAAAAGAAACAGATCGTGGAAGAAATCACCGGCACCATGCAGCGCGTGGCGCACAAGCCCAGCCAGTATGTGATCGTGAACTTTGACGAAACCCCGGAAGAGAACTGGGGTTGGGGTGGGGAACTGCTGGACGGGAAGGGCTAAGGAACAGGGCGGATTCCCGGCAGGGCCGGGAGTCCGCCTCACGAAACGATCAGCTTTATTTCTTGAATGGCGTACCCAATGCGTCTGCCATCGGCCCGGCAATATAGTCCGCCAGATCATTCAGCCGCTTTTGCAGGATCACAAGTTCTCCGCGGCTGGCGCCGGGTTGGGTGGTGAAATTGGCGGGGAGTGCGGTCAGCGCCAGTCGGGTGTTGATGAGCTTTTCTTGTAGCCCATCCACCACGTCCTGCCGTTGCGCTGCAATCAGCATGTCGTCAAAGCCTACGCCAGAAGGGGAGCCGAGCAGGATGTACTCAATGCTATCGATGCTCGCCGCAACATCGGCCTTGGTGGTATTGGCGCGCCAGCCCGGAAAAAACGCGGGCGGCGGGGCGATTTCGCCGGCGGCAAGCTGGTGATTGGCAATGGCGCGCGCGCCTCGTGCCGCATTGGTCAGCGCCTCCGTCAGAAACGGCGTGTGATAGACCGGGTTGTACTTGATACCTTCGCCCAGCGAATTCCACTCATAAATCAGCGTCTGACTCCGGCGTGCCAGGCCACTGGCTACCCAGCGACCAAACTGGCAGGTCTTGCCTTGGGCCAGCGCGGGCAAGGGCGACGCCTGGCCGTCGGCAAACAGCAGCTTTTCCAGCACTGGCAGACCGCTGGCGCCAGCGGGCAATTGTGCGGATTCAAAGACGGCTTTGGGGGATACCGGGTCGTCCGGCGTGGTCGGGATGGTTTTCTTGAGCAACGCCTCATCGACCGGCGCGGCTTCAAAGATGGCGGTGACGTCCCGTTGGCGGTTGGGGCCAATGCGCAAGGGCGAGATCCGGCTCCAGGTGTTGCTGGTGCTTTTCCAGGCTGTTTGTGCCGCAGCCAGCGTGTCGCTATCCGGGCTGGCGCACAGCGCGTTCATGCTTTGCGCCAGTGCGGCGGTGTTGTCCGCCAGCGCACGCTGGGCCGGCATGGCGACATCCTGGAACAGGCTGGTGGTCAGGCTACTGCGTTGTGCGCCGGTGAGTTCGGCCTGGGCCGGGCTGAGCAGCGTCAACAGCAACACGCCAGACAGGGTGGTGGGAATGCAGTACTTCATGTCTCGATCCATCCATCATGAACCGGCGACCATCAAGTCATCGTGGTCTATCCGTTTGTTTTATCGGTTATTCCTGCAGACTGCGCCGGCCATCATAACCTGACTGGCCGGCATGGCAAACGTCTCGCGGCTTCCTTGATTTTTAATGCTTGCCGGGTGACACTGGCGCGCTCGTAAAGTGATCTTGATGGATGTAACACATGGCTTTTTATTTCCGCCCCGATGACGTACCTGAACTGCAAGGCCTGAACCGCTGGGAACAACGCGTATTGCTGCGTGGTACCTTCGTCAAGGAACGACTGATTTCTACCGTGGTTTTGCTGCTGACAGTGCTCGGCACAGTCGAGTTCGTCATTAACCCGATCCTGCATGCGGTTGCACCGCAAGTAACCAACAGTTCTTTCCCGTATATGGCCGTGCTGCTGGTCTGGCTGTTTGTGCTGATCTGGTTGCGTGACACCATCATGATGAACCTGCTGCGGGGCAAGATCGCCGCGCGCCGTGCCCAACTGGCCGCCGCCGCACCAGCCGCACCCGGAAACCCATAATGAACAAATGCCTTGCCGCGCTGGCGCTGCTCTGCGCCGCTGCAGCCCCGCTAGCCCAGGCCGCCAAACCGCGCCCGATCACCGTGGCGCTGGACGTTGGCCACTATCTGGATGCCCCCGGTGCAACCAGCGCCTACGGCGTGACTGAATTCACCTACAACAGCAAACTGGCCGACGTGTTGACCGAACGCTTGCTGGGCGCCGGCTATACCGTGCGCCTGATTGGTGACGACGGCCAGAGCAAGGACCTGCAAAAGCGCGCCAAGGCCGCAGAAGGCGCAGATGTCTTCTTGTCTTTGCACCATGACTCCACCCAGGCGCAGTTTCTGCAAGAGTGGGAAGTGGATGGGGAGAAGCAAAAGTATTCAGATCGCACCCACGGCTTTTCTGTATTCGTGAGCAAGATCAACCCGCAATACACACGCAGTGTGACGTGCGCCAAAGCACTGGGTAGCCAGATGAAAACCCAGGGCTTTGAGGTAAACCCCAGCCATGCCGAGAAAATTGAAGGCGAAGGCCGCGAGTGGGTTGATCAAAGCAACGGCGTATATGCGGCCGATTTTGTCGTGCTGCGCGCAACGACTATGCCGGCAATGCTGCTGGAGTCCGGGGTGATTGTGAACCGGGATGAAGCGAAGAAGCTGGATCAGATCACCACCCGGAACAAGATTGCTGATGCGGTGATTGCGGCATTGGGTGAGTGTTTGAAGAAGTAAGTGGTTGAGTAAGTAGTTTGATTAGCGCCTGTGGCGCGGTGTTTTGATACCGGCGGTGGCCGGAGCACGTTACTTTCTTTTGCTTCGCCAAAAGAAAGTAACCAAAGAAAAGGCGACCCCTGCGACAGTGCCCCTTCGGGGTTCCCTGCGCTTCTCGCGTGGCTCGGCAGGCTCGGGAACTCGCTACGCTCAGACACCCCTCGCCGAATTCCCGGGCCCCGCTGCGATGCTCGGCACTGCCGGAGGGGAGGTAGGTCAAAAGCAACTTCAACATCAAAAGCCAAAGCCAAAGCCACCAACCCAACCCCGCAAATCGTCTGTACGCAAGAACGGTTCACCTCGCCTACCACTTCGTCATTCCCGACCTCGGCGGCCCCCTTTGGCGGGAATCCAGTCCGCAGCCCAACGGGCTGCTTGCGGTGGAACACAACAGCTACTCCGAACTTACCCTGAAGGCATGCAGGTATCGTAGCTGGATTCCGGCTCAAGGCCGGAATGACGAGTCAGTGGAATGCTTGTTGAATTGCCGTAGCCGTAGCCGTAGCCGTAGCCGTTGCCGTTGCCGTTGCCGTTGATTTGGGTTTTGGGGTTGCCGTTGTTTTTGACTTTCCTTCCCCGTTAAAGCCAAGCGCCGAGGGCGTGGAGGGAGACCATAGGCTCCCGACCAACCGAGGGAAGCCCGGAGGGCCGCCAGGCTGGGGTCGCCTTTCTTTGCCTACTTTCTTTGGCGAAGCAAAGAAAGTAGGGTGCTCCGGCCACCGCCGGTATCAAA
>JASLES010000372.1 GCA_030151005.1 Silvimonas sp. | reverse complement strand
CCAGGCATTGCGCAGCATTTTCAGCCAGCAAACCAACCAGTTGCTCACGCTCTTGGGCATGGATTCGCTCAAGGCCGAGATCGCCCGCATCCGCGACGAAATGGAGCGCAGCTGGTTCTCGTTTGGCGAAGGCGGCCTGCGTGCCACCATGGAACGCTTCTTCAAGGACACCAACGCCAACATCGCCAGCTCTGCCGAACAGGTGGCAGAAATCCAGGCCATGATGGCGGCCATGTACAAGAAATTCAGCGAAGAACACGGCTTGGGTCAGGTCACACCGCCGCCGTTCTCCACGCTCAAGTACCACAAGGAAATCGCCCGCCTGGAGAAATCCTTCCGCGAGCACTTCAACACCGTGGGCCGTCTGCTGACCACCAGCCAGAGCCGCATCACCCGCAAGTTCTTTGAAACCGTCGCCAGCCGCGTGGTGTACGTATTTGAAGTGGCCAACCGTGATGTGGAAAACTGGCTCAAGGCCGTGATGGCGCCGATGGAAACCCAGGTGCGCGAGCATCAACTGCAACTGCGTCGCCGTCTGGAAAGCATCAAGCGCATCCACAAGGCCACCGATACGCTGGAAGGCCGTATCGAAGAGCTGGAAGACATGGATCGCCAACTCACCAGCCAGATGGAAGACCTGGATCAGTGCCATCGTCAGGTGCTGGCCGCACTCAATAGCGAGATCGGTCGCCTGGCTGCCTGATCCGGTTCTCATCCGGTTCTTGCATGTCTCTCGTAACGCCCGCAAAAGTTCCTGCGGGCGTTTTGTATTTTGCGCTTTGTATCGGTCAGCTGATTCGTTTACGCTTGCCCGACACTATATCGGAGCACCCGCAATGGCCCATCAAGACATCCTGCTGGAAATCTGTGCGGGCTCGGTGACCTCTTGTCTGGCCGCGCAGGAAGGCGGCGCCAGCCGCGTCGAGTTCTGCGACAACCTGCTCGAAGGTGGTACGACACCGTCGCATGGCGCCATTGCCGCTGCGCGCGATCGCCTGTGGATCACCCTCAATGTCATCATCCGCCCGCGCGGCGGTGACTTTTTGTATTCGGATGTCGAGTTTGAAGTCATGCAGCGCGATATCCTTGCCTGCAAAAAACTGGGCGTAGATGGCGTGGTCATTGGCCTGTTGACGGCGGATGGCGATATTGACGTGGCGCGGACCAAGCAACTGGTCGAACTGGCTATGCCCATGCAAGTGACTTTCCACCGCGCTTTTGATGTCGCGCGTGATCCGGTACAGGCACTCAAGGACATCATCAGCACGGGCTGCAATCGGCTCTTGACTTCTGGCCAGGCCCCCACCGCACCAGAAGGTGCCCAACTGATCCGCCAGTTACGTGAACAGGCCGGCAACAAGCTGGTGGTGATGCCCGGCGCTGGCGTACGCGTGAACAATATTGCGGATCTGGTGCGGGCGACCGGCTGCCAGGAGTTCCATACCTCCGGCCGCGCGCCATTCCCCAGCGGTATGCTTTACCGCAACGAGCGGGTCAAGATGGGGGCGCCGGGGCAGGATGAATACGCCATCGTTGAGACCTCCGCACCGCTGGTGCAAGAGATTCTGGCCAATGCCCGCAGCGCGCTGGATTGACGATCTGGCTGTGACCCAAACAAAAACCCGCCATGACGGCGGGTTTTTGTTTGCCTGGCAGGGCAATGTCCGCTGTCAGATAACTGCGGACACGAGGAGGCACAACGGGAAAATTCTTAAACGGTTGACATGATTACCATTTGTTTCTCCTGCAGAACACGTCCTCACATACAAGCGGCGTGCGCGGTGTAATTCTGTGAGCGTGGACGGGCCACTCAACAAACCCGGCCCGAGCCCAGACAAAAGATTGCCCCTTAGGAGAAACACCATGAAAGCCCTGATCGCCCTCGCTACTGCTGCTGGCCTGCTGTTCGGTACCCCGGTTTTTGCCGCTGACGCCAGCGCACCGGCGACCGCTGCAACGGCTACTCATCACAAGAGCACGAAGCACCACGCCAAGAAGGCGACCGCTTCGAGCACCGAACAAAAAGCGCAAGCCAAGAAACACAAAAAGGCTTCCGCTGCTTCGACCGTAGCCCAGAAGGCACAGGCCAAGAAGCACAAGAAAGCATCTGCCGCTTCCACCGCACAAAAGGCCCAGGCCAAGAAGCACAAGAAGGCATCCGCCGCTTCCGTAGCGCAAAAGGCCCAAGCCAAGAAGCACAAGAAGGCTTCCGCCGCTTCCGTAGCGCAAAAGGCCCAAGCCAAGAAGCACAAGAAGGCATCCGCAGCTTCGACCGCTCAAAAGGCCCAGGCCAAGAAGCACAAGAAAGCTTCCGCAGCTTCGACCGCTCAAAAGGCCCAAGCCAAGAAGCATAAGAAGGCATCCGCCGCTTCTGCTGCACAAAAGGCACAAGCCAAAAAGCATCACGCCAAGAAGCACGCTGCCAAGAAGGCCTAAGTTTTTAGCAGGCCAAGGCACCCGCCAAAACCCCCTCACGCGAGGGGGTTTTTTATTGTCCGTTCACAAGGGTGTATTCATGAACACGGACTGGATGGTCAGGCCGTGTTTCTCATAAAAGCGGATGGCGCCCTGATTAAAGCTGAACACTTGCAAATAAAGCGTAACGGCACCTTGTTCTTGCGCCCAGGTGCGCGCGGCGCTTAATAGTTGTTCGCCGATTCCCTGACGGCGGTGGCTGGCGGCCACCACAATCGTCCCGATCCGAGCCTCACGGCGAGCACGGATAAACGGCGGGATTGGGGGCTCGCTTACCTTGATGGTGATGAATCCGCACACCACCTCATCGCGCTGCGCCACCAGGACCGTACCCTCTGCGGTATCAATCGCAGAACGCCACCAGTTTTGCGTGGCTTCATCATCTGGGCTGGTCAGCACAAACACATCTGGCGCACCCGCGTGATGTTCACGATTGATTTCGTCAGCAAGCCGGCAAATGGCGGGCAGATCGGTAGCGATGGCAGGGCGGATCAAGAGGGGCATGGCAAAGTGGGTTGCAAACAAAGGCGCAAACCTTAACACGCAGTACGCAGACATAAAAAAACCGGCCCTCAGCGGGCCGGTTTTGTGTTGCAGGCAATGATCTGCTTGCTTAGTAGCGATAGTGCGCCGGCTTGTACGGGCCGTTCTTGGGCACGCCAATGTAGGCGGCCTGTTCGTCCGACAATTCGGTCAGGTTGGCACCAATTTTGGCCAGATGCAGGCGGGCAACCTTTTCATCCAGATGCTTGGGCAGTACGTACACACCAACCGGATACTGTTCTTGCTTGGTGAACAGTTCGATCTGGGCCAGCACCTGGTTGGCAAACGAGTTGGACATCACGAACGACGGATGGCCAGTGGCGCAACCCAGGTTCACCAGACGGCCTTCTGCCAGCAAGATGATGCGCTTGCCGTCCGGGAAAATGATGTGGTCGACTTGCGGCTTGATGTTTTCCCACTGGTACTGACGCAGCGAAGCCACTTCAATTTCGCTGTCAAAGTGACCAATGTTGCAAACAATGGCGTTGTTGCGCATGGCTTTCAGGTGATCATGCGCGATCACGCCGACGTTGCCGGTGGTGGTCACAAAGATGTCAGCCTGGCCGGCGACATCATCCATACGCACGACACGGTAGCCTTCCATAGCGGCTTGCAGGGCGCAGATCGGGTCGATTTCGGTGACCCAAACGGTCGCACCCAGACCACGCAACGATTGTGCGCAACCCTTGCCCACATCGCCATAACCCAGCACCACGGCCACTTTACCGGCGATCATCACGTCGGTGGCGCGTTTGATGCCGTCCACCAGCGATTCACGGCAGCCGTACAGGTTGTCGAACTTGGACTTGGTCACCGAATCGTTCACGTTGATGGCCGGGAATGCCAGACGACCTTGTTCGTGCATCTGGTACAGGCGGTGCACGCCGGTGGTGGTTTCTTCGGTCACGCCCTGGATGTGGGCCAGACGGGTGGAGTACCAGCTACCATCCTTGGCGATCTGCGCCTTGATGGCGGCGTACAGCACGGTTTCTTCTTCGTTGGTCGGGTTGCCCACCAGGCTGATGTCTTTCTCGGCGCGGGCGCCCAGATGCAGCAGCAGGGTAGCGTCGCCGCCATCGTCCAGAATCATGTTGGCGAACTCACCGTTCGGCCATTCAAAGATCTGGTGGGTGAACTGCCAGTATTCTTCCAGCGATTCGCCCTTGAACGCGAACACCGGGGTGCCCTTGCCCTTGAAGCCATTGGCAGCGATACCGGCGGCGGCGTGGTCTTGCGTCGAGAAAATATTGCACGACGCCCAGCGCACATCTGCACCCAGCTCTTGCAGGGTTTCGATCAGCACGGCGGTCTGGATGGTCATGTGCAGCGAACCGGCAATGCGCGCGCCTTTGAGCGGCTGGCTGGCACGGCCTTCCTCACGCACGGCCATCAGACCCGGCATTTCGGTCTCGGCAATGCGGATTTCCTTGCGGCCCCAGTCGGCCAGCGAGAGATCAGCAACTTTAAAATCGGTGAAATTATCAGCCACAGCGATACGTCCTTTGCGATGTGGCCGGAAGAGGGGCGGGGTGAGCAGTCACCTGAAAACCTGCGCGCATGATGATGGATCATCTGGCAGGTTGAGCCCGTGTCCGGCACGGTTGATCAGGTGAGCGCCGTTGAGACTCCGGGCCTGGGATTGTGGTGATACAACCTCGCAGCGCTCCCCGGAAGTGGGCGGATTATAGCAAATAATATTTTGCTGCGCGGGGGGAGGGGGTGGAGCGGTAGCGGCGCTCCAGCGTCGCAGGGTGTGTTAGCGCCTGACGGCGCGGTGTTTTGATACCGGCGGTGGCCGAAGCACGTTACTTTCTTTTGCTTCGCCAAAAGAAAGTAACCAAAGAAAAGGCGACCCTGCGGCAGCGCCCACTACGTGGGTTCCCTGCGCTTCTCGTGAGGGCCGGCTGGCTCCAGGGAACTCGGGCTGCGCCCTCAGACACCCTTACGCCGAAACCCCGGCCCTCACTGCGATGCTCGGCGCTGCCGGAGGGGAGGCAAGTCAAAAGCAACGGCAACATCAGAAGCCAAAGCCAAAGCCAAAGCCAAAGCCAAAGCCAAAGCCAAAGCCAAAGCCAAAGCCAAAGCCAAAGCCAAAGCCAAAGCCAAAGCCATCCCAATCCCGCAAACCGTTTGCTTGCAAGAAGGATTCACTTTGCCTACCACTTCGTCATTCCCGCGGAGGCGGGAATCCAGTCCGCAGCCCAAAGGGCTGCCTACGGTGGATTGTCACTTCGTTCCGAATCCACCCTACGAATATCAGCGCGCAGACGATTTTGGCCGTTGCTGTTGCTTTTGATTTTCTCCCCCATTAAAGCCAAGCGCCGAAGGAGTGGAGGGAGACCTTAGGCTCCCGACCGACTGAGGGCAGCCCGGAGGGCCGCCAGGCTGGGGTCGCCTTTCTTTTGGGTACTTTTCTTTGGCGACCCAAAGAAAAGTACCGTGCTCCGGGCACCCCCGGTATCAAATGCCTTTACTCGCGCCGCAGGCGCTAACAGGTGTTCAAGATTTTGCAGTTGGATTCTTGCGGGCCAAGGCCAACCATACAGGCATACCACCCCCCGTTGTATTTCCCATAACCCGTACGAACGGCAGTTGCCAACTCCCCACCCCATCCGCATAATCGCGCCGTCATGCAGGAGAGCGTCTTACCCGCAACGGGAAGACCGCCGAAGGCGCAAGCGCACCCGCAATCGCTCAGGCAAAAGGACTGCGTGACCTTTGAGTACCAATGCCGGTTCCAACCCGGTCATTGCGTACGAAAAACTCTGGAGAGCTGTGCCGCACAAGGCACACACCGAAGGGGCTAAGGGCTGCGTCGCCGGGCGATGCCAGCCTGAAAATCTCAGGTGCCGGGACAGAGGGGTGTGGTACCCGCAAGTACGCCGTACTTGTAATCCCACGCACCTGGAATGCCCGATGACGCACGCTCTGAAGCAAACGCCGCTGTACCAGTCCCACGTTGATGCTGGCGCGAAGATGGTTGATTTCGCCGGCTGGTCCATGCCGATTCACTACGGCTCCCAACTCAAAGAACACGAAGCCGTACGTGCCGATGCCGGCGTGTTTGATGTCTCCCACATGGTGGTGCTCGATATCACGGGTGGCGATGCCAAAGCCTGGCTGCAGCATATTCTGGCCAATGACGTCGCCAAGCTGGGGTTTGTCGGCAAGGCGCTGTACTCCGGCATGCTGACCGAACAGGGCACGGTGATTGATGATCTGATCGTCTATCTGTCTGAGACTGGTTACCGCATGGTGGTCAACGCCGGCACGCGTGAGAAAGATCTGGCCTGGCTTGCCAAAACCAGCGCGGGGCGCGATGTACAGCTGAACGTGCGCGACGATCTGGCCATGCTGGCCATTCAGGGCCCCAACGCCATCGATAAAGTCTGCGCCATCATGCCGCAGTGGGCAGAGGCGATTCGTGGCCTCAAAGTGTTCCAGGGTCTGCCCATGGGGTCCAAAACAGGCGGCGAGTGGTTTGTCGCCCGCACCGGTTACACCGGTGAAGACGGCCTGGAGATCATGCTGCCCGCCACCGATGCCCCGGTGTTCTTTGCTGAACTGATCAAGGGCGGCGTCGCCCCGATTGGTCTGGGCGCTCGCGATACCTTGCGTCTGGAAGCCGGCATGAACCTCTATGGTCACGACATGGACGAGACCATCAGCCCACTCCAGGCCGGCATGGGCTGGACCGTGGCTTGGGCACCGGCAGAGCGTGATTTCATTGGCCGCAGTGTGATCGAAGCCGAGAAAAACGCAGGCGTCGCCATGAAACAGGTTGGCCTCGTGCTGACCGAGCGTGGTGTGCTGCGCGAAGGCATGCGTGTCGCCACGCCGCATGGTGATGGCGTGATCACCAGCGGCACGTTCTCCCCGACTTTGAAACATTCCATTGCCATTGCCCGCGTACCGGCAAGCACTGACAGCTCCGCAGAGGTCGATCTGCGTGGCACACTCACGCCTGTGCGCGTGGTCAAGCTGCCCTTTGTGCGCAACGGCAAGCAAGTTTTCGAATAAACCGACGTACCGCATCGCCAGTTCCGGCAAAGACTGGCGACAAAACGCGGTGCGTTGCAACCTGATCTGCAACATCTGACTGAGAGAGAACCAACATGCTGGAAATCCCCGCAGAACTGAAATACGCCGCCAGCCACGAGTGGATGCGTCTGGAAGCCGACGGCACCGTCACCGTGGGTATTACCCATCACGCTCAAGAATTGCTGGGCGATCTGGTGTTTGTAGAGCTGCCCAAGGTCGGCACCACGCTGGCCAAAGATGAACAAGCCGGTGTGGTCGAGTCGGTGAAGGCCGCATCTGATGTGTACGCCCCGATTGCTGGTGAAGTGGTTGCCATCAACGGTGAACTGGAAAGCGCGCCGGAAATTGCCAACACCGAGCCGTACACCGGTGGCTGGTTCTTCCGCCTGAAGCCGGCCAATGTGGCCGATCTGGACAGCATGCTGACCGCAGAAGACTACGCCCGCGAACTCGGCGCTTAATGGGCTACTGCGCGATCGCATATTGAACCCCGGCTGTGCTCGCGATCCTCACGTACCACTTGTACGTTCCGGTCGCTGCGCGCAGGCGGTGCTCAATCTGCGAACGCTCGCTACGCCCTTTAGATTGCTGGATACGCGGTGGATCCGAGTTTGATCCACCGCCAGCTTCACCCGCAGTACCACTTGCCCGAACCACAGCTTCACTCAAATGGCCGCCCACCCAAACGCCCGGTTGCCGCTGTTTTTTTGGGTGAGCGGCGATGGAACGCACGATGACGCTCTCTGAACTGTTTCACCACGGCGATTTTATCGATCGCCACATTGGCATCGATACCACCGATGCCGCCGCCATGCTGGCAACGTTGGGCCTTAAAACCCAGGCCGAACTGGTCGACCAGACCGTGCCTGCCGGCATCCGCTTCAACCAGAAGCTGGCGCTGCCTGATGCCATCTCGGAAACCGAGGCGCTCATTCGCCTGAAAGAGATTGCTGGCAAAAACCGCGTCAACAAATCGTACATTGGCCTGGGTTATTACCCGACACGCTTGCCAAACGTTATTTTGCGCAACGTGCTGGAAAACCCCGGTTGGTACACCGCGTACACGCCCTACCAGGCTGAGATTGCGCAAGGTCGTCTGGAAGCGCTGCTGAACTACCAGCAAGTCATCATCGACCTGACCGGTCTGGAACTGGCCAATGCCAGTTTGCTGGATGAAGCCACCGCCGCG
>JASLES010000344.1 GCA_030151005.1 Silvimonas sp. | reverse complement strand
CGTGCGCCGCAAAGACGTGCGCGGTGCAACCGGCGTGTGCGCAGACAAGCTGATGCCCATCAGCATTGCCTCCGCCGAAAACGAGAACCTGCGCGTGGTGCTGTCAAAACTGTATGAACACAACCTGACCTGGATGCCGGTCATCGACACTCATGGCCGTTACAGCGGTGAGGTGTCGCAAGACTATATCGCCAGCTATTTGAACTCTGGCCGCACCCACCGGAGCGCGTTGGTGGCTTGAGCCAGATTGATCCGCCTTCCGTGCCTGCGTATATAGTGACGCCATTTACAACCGGGGCAGGTGGTTACGTGCGGTGGATCAAATTGTGGGGTTGGAAAGTAGCCGCTGTGCTGGCCAGTCTATGGGTGCTTGCGGCGCTGGGTGTGGCCTGCTGGGGATTATCTACACCCGCACCGCGCACAGCAGCAGATGTCGCCGTGGTGTTTGGTAACGCGCTGGATGAGGATGGCCAGCCCAAACCGGTATTGACCGCGCGATTGCAGGCCGCCTTGGGGTGTTATCAAGCTGGACAGTGTCGCAACGTGCTGGTCAGTGGTGGCATTGATGGTCCAGGCCTTGATGAGGCTGCAGCCATGAACGCCTGGCTACTGGCTCGCGGTGTTCCAGCCGCAAACGTGTTTGTGGACAATGAGGGTGATAACACGCTGCTGACGGTGCGGCACACCGTTGAAAAGATGCGGCAGCGGCACTGGGGATCGGTTGTGGTGATTACCCAGTTTTATCACCAGCCCCGGGTCATGCTCACATTTGGGCAGTCCGGGATTGAGGATGTTACCGGCCTGTATCCACACACTTTTCTGTGGCGGGACATCTATTCTTCATGGCGAGAAGTCCCGGCCTTGGCATTCTATGCAACGCGTTTGGGACACAACCCGGAAGCAGAGGCGGTGTCGATCCGGCCGATGCTCTATTTGCAGGCGCTCTGGCGCAAATGGGTTGGCCATTAAAAAAGCCCGCGGTTGCGGGCTTTTTTAATGGGGGCGATCAAGCCTTCCCGCTGGCCTGATCCATGGTTTTGATCAGATCCGCCAGTGTCTGCTTGCAGACATCCGCGCTGGGTTTGTCCGCGCGCAGGGCGGCCAGGGCGTGGTCGATGGCTTTGTCCACCACATGCCAGGTGGCGGCATCACGGGGTTTAAGGCCGGCTTCGGCTTCGTCCCAGGATACTTCCAGATCCTTGATACGCGTTTTGCCGCCAGCCAGATCACCCTTGTTCACCAGGGTCTGAACGTCGAGCGCAATCTTGCGAAAAGACGACAAGTCGCCCAGTCTGGACGGCACCGCTGCTTGTGCCTGGGGCATCAACGGCAAGCTGGCAGGCAACAGGTTGGCGCCTGTCAGGGCGGACAGTGCCAAAAGGGTTATGGCCAGTGGGCGCGCCAGCGCAAGCGGATGAGACATGGTTTTACTCCTGAATGAAAACGATGGTGCGATTGAACAAGTCACGGGGTTGTGGCGAGGCAAATCAGAGCGCCGGATCAGCACGCATGGCCTGGCGCTGCGCCACGATTACCAGCGCAACAATGACCAGCAGGAAGAGGACGCTGGTGAGCATGGCCCCCAGACCCAAGCCGCCATAGGTGGTGGATTGGGATAACAAATCGCCCAGCGCTGCACCCAGCGGCCGGGTCAGGATGTAGGCCACCCAGAACGTCAGCACCGCGTTGACACCCAGTTGCCAGGCAATGGCGGTGAGCGCAATCAGTAGCCCAAACACAAACACGCCCCACTGAAAGCCCAAACCCAGTGCCTCTGTGGTGAGATCGCCCGCTGCGGTTCCCAGCGCAAAGGTGCACAGGATGGCAGCCCAGTAGAACAACTCTCGCGGCAAGGTAGTGATGTCCTTGATCGAAAGCGTGTGCTCTTTGCGATACCAGACGGCAAAAATGAACCCTAGCAAGACGGCAAAGACCGCGGTGCTCAGATACAGGCTCACGCCCAGCCCATCGGTCAAAAGGTCGGTGATTTGTGTCCCGACCACACTGACCAGCACCACGGTTAGCCAGTAAATCCACGGTACATGGCGGTGTGCGGTCAGTTGCAGACCCAGTGCGCCCGCCAGAAACAGCGCCATGGCACTGTCGGTGACCAGCGTGCCAAATCCGGCGTTGACGGCCAGAAAATCTGCGCCGGTTTCTCCGACGGTGGTGGAGAGAATCTTGATCAGCCAGAAGGCGAAAGTGACCGTGGGGACCTTGTTGGTCCAGTGGGTGGTGGGATGCATGGGGGTTTTTGCCATTGCGGAAGGTGGATGGGCGCAATGTGCCTGAGGGGACTTAGGTGGGGCATAGGTGGGGGCGTGCTTTGCTGGAAACTGTTTGCAGCTGCCGCAGGCAGAGATCATAGGGTGATTGTGATCCAACGCCTCGTCATTCCTGCGGAAGCGGGAATCCAGCCACTGCGTAGCCCGGATGGCGCTGGAGGCGAGAATCTGGGGGATCGGTCGGCCACAGCAGACGGCCTTTGGCTGTAGGGGGGATTCGGAGCGAAGCGACAATCCACCGTGGCGGTCGCAAAACCTTGAACCACTGTTAGCGCCTGACGGCGCGGCTTTGAAAAGCATTTGATACCCGGGGTGTCGGGCCCACGTTACTTTCTTTTGCTTCGCCAAAAGAAAGTAACCAAAGAAAAGGCGACCCTGCGACAGCGCCCCTTCGGGGTTCCCTGCGCTTCTCGCAAGGCGCGGCTGGCTGCGGGAACTCGCTTCGCTCAAACACCCCTCCGCCGAAACCCCGCGCCTTGCTGCGATGCTCGGCGCTGCCGGAGGGGAGGCAAGTCAACATCAACGTCAAAAGCAACCCCAACTGCACAAACCATCTTTGCGCAAGCACGGTATATCTCGCACACCACTTCGTCATTCCGGCCAAGGCCGGAATCGAGTCCGGCCGCCGCAGGTGGCCTTGTACCGACGCACTACCTGGCCTGCGTTACCCCGGCCAGGCTCACGCCGGCACCTCTCAATGCAGTGCCATCAACATCGCATTCAAAAACGTCCCCTGTTCGTTATACGGATCGCTGGCGATGTATTCCGGGCTGGTGGCGTCGCAGCAGGTGGGGTCCGGGTTGTCCCAGACGGACCATTGCACCACGACCAAGTGTTCTCGCTGGTTGATGGCAATCAGCTGACCAAAGACGCCTTGTGCTTCAAAGGTCCAGTCGCTGACCGAGCCTGGTTGCCCTTGCACCGGGCCGCGCGCCTGAACTGGCACTGCGCCGGCGGGGTTGTCGGTGTTTTGCAGCGGCGCGCCAATGTTGGCATAAAGCGGGCTGGCAAAGTTGGTGCCGCCCACCTGGTTGTCGTCATAGGCCGGGGCAAACCACCACATATAACCGTACTGACCGTTGTCCGCGTAGTAGGGCAAGGCAGAGGCCATGGTCCAGGTGGTGGCGTCACGCATCCAGTGTTCGGGTAGCGTGCGGGTGCCATCGGGCAGGCGGCCGTTATTCATTACGTACAGGCCCCAGCGACCGTAGTCATGCAAGGTGGCATTAAAGCCGCCCGCACCAAAAGACACGCCGTTCCACGTCCACCAGTTGCCATTGGCCTCCATGCCCAGCGGCTGCCACAGCTTGCGCTGCATGTACTGCGCCAGGCTCAGGCGGGTGGCGCGCTGAATGGCCAGACCGGTCAAAAAGGCTTCGCCCGTGCTGTAGTTGAACACTGCGCCAGGCACGGCATTTACCCCGGTTGCGGGGTCGATGGCATGCGGGCGGCTTTTCAGCAGGTCCAGTGCGCAGATGGGGGTGTTGGTGCTGGAGGTATTCACACACTTGAGCAAGCTGGAGAGATCCGAGTTCGGGTCCAGATAGTTTTCGTTCCAGGCCACGCCAGAGGCCATGTGCAGCATGGCGCGCAGGGGCACGCCCTGGTAGGCGGTGCCGTGCAGTTCGGTCACATACATGTCGATCGGGTCATCCACGCTAGAGATATACCCATCCTTGATCGCCATACCTAGCAAGGTAGAGGTGATGGATTTGCCGGCAGATTTGCTGTCCCACAGCGTCCACGGCGTAATGCCCATGGCGTAGCGTTCCAGCGCAATATTGCCGTCCTTGAGCACCAGCAACGCAGTGGCTTTGCTGTGCTTCATGTAGTCGTCCACCGTGTTGCCGGTGTGCGCTGTACCGTCGGGATTGCTGCCGTATTGATAGCGGACCTGGCTGGCGCGCCAAAGCTGGTCAGGCCGGGCCGGCCACAGCACAGAGACCCGGTAGCCACGCTGCATGGTTTCGGTACTGAACAACTGGGCGCTATGACTGAACCCGACCACCTTTTGCTGCGTGGTCCAGGAAAACATGTTTTGTGGGTCTGGCAGGGCGGTGCTTGCGGCCGCAAGATCTGCGGCGATGGCATTGGCACCCAGCCAGAGGCCTGCGCAAAAGCCCATGCATTGGAGCAATCTGTTCATGCTAAACCTCGGGGGAAAACGTCTCATGCAAGCGAGCAACACCCGGGGTACGGGCGCATTTTGCCTGTTTGCCCGGATTGGGCCGGTATTGCGCTTAAGGTCTTGCTGGAATGACGCGGAATCGGTGCATCAGACAAATCAAATCAACGGCTTTGTTCTGGATTGTTGGTTTTTTGTGCAACCCGGCGCTGGTTTTTGTCCATTTCTTTTGCCGGAAAATGAACTGCATAACCCACCCTTGGTGTTAAAGGACATGGGTAGATTGGCGATTAATCTGCGTTGTAGAGAATGCTTTCGTCTACTGTCAACAATGACGATGACGAACGTAAAAAGATCGCCGGTTTTACGCGCCGGGACAGTACGTGGTCTGACCAGCGGCAAATGCGGGAAGAGGAGAGCGGCGGGGCGAAGGTACTGTGTTAGCCCGCGACCTAGCGCGCGCCGTAACGATTGCGGATTTGCTGCAACACGCCGTTTTTTTCCAATCGGGAAATCGCCGTGTTGAGGGCATTGATATCGGCCTCGGTGGCCGCTCTGCGGCTGAGCATGAAATGCACTTCATCGCTCAAAACCGGCATGGGCAGTTCCTTTACTGTGGCGTCTTGCTTGCGTGCTTCCCACAACAAGGCGGCCAGATCGCCCAGCATTACGTCGCCATGCCCGGCTTTGAGCATGCGCACGCCCTGCTGGAAATCCTCAAAAAATGCGATCGATGCGCTTGCCCGCATGGTTGGCAGGTTGTTGGCGTAGTCCTGCCCGTACCAGCCCGTGTTGGGGCTGAGCAGCAATATTTTGCGGGTATTGAGGTCGGCAAAGTGGCGAATGTCAGCGTATTGCGGTGCTTTGTTTGCCAGTGCGATCAGCGCGGCGATTTCCTGCCGATAAGGCAGGGTGAAGTAGCTGGTTTTCTCACGCTCTGGCGTGTCAGAGGCGGCCAGCAACAAGGTGATCTGGCCATCTTCATACATTTTCTGCCGGCGCTTGCGCGGCACTTCATCGGTGATGATCAGCGTGCAACCGGCTTCGCGGAACACCGCCTGGGCCAGTTCCACGTCCAGCCCGGCCGGTTTGCCGGCGGCATCCGTGTAGATATACGGCGGCCAGGTTTCCAGCGCCATGGTGAAGGGTTTGCTGCAGGCCGCCAGCGTTGTGCCGGTCAGGAACCAGAGCGCCAGGGCGGCCAGCCACAGCTTGGGATTCAAAGTCATCCTCCGCGCTGAGGACAGGTATTGCCTCAGTATAGAAAGAGCCTGACCTTGCGGGTGCCGGGCGTGCGCCATCTGCCCGACACAAGTTGTCATTGCCATTGCATGTGCTACACCACCATGCAATATGCGGGCGGGCACGGCAACGGTCAGACAACGGTGGCAGGAGAGTGACATGTTCCAGATTTCAGTGGTCAACGGTTCACGAACCCTGTCCGATCGCGACATGTTACGGGCGATCCGGGCTATTAACCGGCAAATTGCAGAAGACTTCGAGCCATTCTGGGCTTTTGGCGGCCGCTTGCGGCTGGATGGTAGCGGGCCAGAGATCAAAGACCCGCGCCAACTGGCGCAACTGCGCGGGGACGCCATTCTATACGTACTGGATAGTGCACAGGGCGCGGGTTTTCTGGGGTATCACGACCATAACGCGGCCGGCGTGCCGTTTGGCTACATCTTTCTGGATTTGTGCCGTCAGCTTGGAGATGAATGGACCACCACACTCTCGCATGAGGCCATGGAACTGATTGGCGATGCGCAGTGCAATTTGCTGGTACAAGGGCCGCACCCGGCCAATCCGCAAAACACGGTGTATCACTACTTTGAAATGTGCGATGCGGTGCAGACCGTCACCTACATGATTGACGGTGTAACGGTGTCTGACTTTGTCTTGCCCGCCTACTTTGCCAGCAGCAACGAGCAGGGAGCGCGCACCAGTTTTTGCAGCGCGCCGCTGACGCCCTTCGGCGTTACGCCAGGCGGCTATATCGGCTTTTTTGATCCGGCACTCAATGCGCCAGATACTTTTTTTGCCAACAATGCGGTGGCGGCACAGCGCCTGGCACTCAAGACCGGCCACGGAAGCGGACGCGTAGCGCGGCGCGGCGCGCTCACCGCGCAGCCTGGCGCGGGCGCAGCACCGGCAGACCCCATTCGTCATGTGGTGGTGTTGATGCTGGAAAACCGCTCATTCGATCATATGCTGGGCGCGCTGGCGGCCAGCGTGCCCGGATTGGCCGGGGTACAGGCTAGCGACCCGCGCAGCAATACCGATAGCCAGTCTGGCAAGGTATTTACCCAGAGCCCCGCCGCAGTACCGTGGGTGGATCAACACTTTGCCCCGGCACACGAATACACCGATGTGCAAACCCAACTGGCTGACCAGATGGGCCACTTTGTCGATAGCTACCGCACTGCGCTGGGCAGCAAGCTCGATGAGGCCACGCTGGCGCGGCATCAACAAGAAATCATGAACTACTTCAAAGAGGGAGACTTGCCGGTATTGCACACGCTGGCGCGCCATTTCATGGTGTGTGATCACTGGTTTTCATCCTTGCCCGGCCCCACCTGGCCCAACCGGTTTTTTGTGCACTCAGCCACCTGCAAAGGGCAGGTGGTGATGCCCAGTGGTAGTTCACCCGCCACCTGGTCCTCCCTTCTGACCGATTACGATCAAGACACCATTTACGATCGGCTGAATGCCGCGCAGCCACCGCGCAAGTGGAAGATCTTTCATGATGGTTTCCCGCAAACGGCTTTGCTCAGTCATGTGCGGGAACAGATTCTGTCTGCGCCATATTCGAGCATGGGCGACTTTGTCAGCGCCTGCGCCGGGCCGGAATCCGCATTTCCGGATTACGCCTTCATCGAACCACGCTATTTTGACAACACCAACGGCAAGGAAAACGACCAGCACCCACCTGCCAGTGCGGCAGATGGCGAGGTGCTGATCGCGCAGGTCTACAACGCCATCCGCCAGAACCAGAGTCTGTGGAACAGCACTTTGCTGATCATCACCTGGGATGAACACGGCGGGTTTTATGACCACGTACCACCGCCCGCCACCGTGGCGCCAGATTCCTTTATGGATACCACCCACGGCTTTGATTTCAGCCGGCTGGGAGTGCGCGTACCGACAGTGCTGGTCTCACCATGGATACCGGCCGGTGTGGATCACACGGTGTACGATCACAGCAGTATCTTGCGTTATCTATGCGACAAGTGGCGCTTGCCATATCTGGGTAACCGCATGAACCCCGCAGTGGCTGACAGCAAAGTGTGCGGCAACTTTGCCGGGCTGATTTCACTGACCACACCGCGCACGGACAACATCACAGTGTCTGCCACGCCGCCAGCAACGCAGCCGGCCCCAACCCCGTGGGACGACGCGCGGGAGGCGCTCCTTAAAGCGGCAGAAGCCATCATGCATCCGGGGCCAGTACTGGGCGCTGCCGTTGTCGCGCCGGTCCTGCCGCCACAAAGTGTGGATGAACGTATCCGCGCTGTAGATGCCTGGCTGGCGAGCAAAGCGCCGCAAACACCCGCACCGCCACCGGCACGGGCCAGGCGCAGCAAAGCCAAAGCCTGAATGTCACAACAGCGGCAGACCACTAAAGGGTTTGACCTCGCCCATTGCCAGCATGGAATCGACTGCGGCCACCCCTGGCAACACACGCAACACGTCGTGGACAAACTGACCGTAGTCTTCCATGTCTTTGGCGACGATCTGCAGCAGATAATCCGCGCTGCCCGCCACGCTATGGCACGCCACAATGCGCTCAATGCCTTGGATTTCAGTCTCGAACCGGTCGTACAAGGTGCGGTCATGCTCGCCAAAATGCACCAGCGCAAACGCCAGCACGCCCAGTGCCAGCGCCTTGCGCGACAGCACCGCGTGATAACTGTGGATGTAGCCCTCGGTTTCCAGGCGTTTGAGCCGGCGCACACAGGGGGTTTCGCTCAGGCCTATGCGTTCTGCCAGGTGTGAGAGGGAAATCCGGCCATCCTGCTGCATTAGCGCCAGAATGTGCCGGTCGTATTGATCCAGCGTATCCATACGTTGTCCTTTGTTCTGGCGTGGCCGCGTGTTCTCTCCCGGCTGGCCACGATCAGACACTATATGACTGGATGGGGTGGTTTGCCGGGAGAGGGTGGGGG
>JASLES010000307.1 GCA_030151005.1 Silvimonas sp. | reverse complement strand
CCGGCGCGGCCAATGTCTGGCGCATGCTGAATATGGCCGGGCCGCTGGTGAGCGGGTTCTGGCAACAGCCGTGGGGCATGATTCTGAAGGTGAAATTGCTGCTCGTTGGGGTGGCCGTCTTGCTGGGCGCGACCAATCGCTGGAGTGTGCTGCCGGCGCTGGATTTGCAAACGGCCAGTGCGCGACGCCGTTTTCTGGCGCTGCTCTGGCTGGAAGTAATGGCCTTTGCCGGGGTGCTGGCCTGCGCCGCGCTATTGGGCTCAACCAGCCCGCCCATGGCCATGTAGCGAGCGGTAATCAGCGCATTGCCGGCCAGGGTGCGCGACGGAAAGTCAGAACCAGAATATCCCGCACCGCCAGTTGTCCCGCCGCTTCCGGGCGAATAGGCGATACGCCATGGCGCACGCGCTCATCATTGACGACGGCCATATCCAGCGGCTCAATCAACGTAAAGGTTTGCAAGTGCTTGCCGGCGGGGTCTTGCACCGTACTCACGCCCTGCTGCACGTTCTGCCGGTTGATCAGCACCATTAGCACAAAATCCACACCATCCCGATGCATGCCTTCCGGCGTGGGCTGCCCGACAGTGCCACCATCTGCGGTAATGCGGAACTGGTGCATTTCCACTTGCCATGATGTGCCGGGGCGGATGGCGCCAAAGACCTGCCTGCCTGCCGCCATCAAATGCGCCAGCACCGGGCTTTGCAGTACGGCATCGGCCACGGGCTGGTAATGCCGGGCAATGCCGCCGTTGAGTGGGTTGTATTCCAGGCTTTGATAATGCGGCCGGTGCGGCTGCACACAGAAGGTGGCGTCGCCTGCGGCCATGCTCAGGGTGGCGTGGCGGCGCAGACGGTATTTGCCGCCGTCCGCCATGTATTCGTCCAGCACCAGGTTGTCCCAACTGGCGGCAAATGCGGGCCAGGCGGCCTCAAACGCCGTATCAGCGCCCAGCAGCGCACGGCTAAGCGCCGCAGGCACAAAGCAATAGCCCTGCTGGGTCAGCGCATGCCGCAACAACAAGGCGGCTGCGCCATCAGATGGGGAACGGGGCAAGGTCATGCAGACCGGGTCTAGCTTATCCATACAACGGCATTATCAGAGCGGGAAACTCATGCAGATAGATACAGTTCTTATCATATCGATCTGACACAGGAAAGAGTCCGTAGATTCCCGTATATGCCAGCGTCGGGTGCGTTTTATTGGGCCATCGCCGGTACCGGCCTGCGATCGAGCATGCCAGAGAACACCACTACCGCCATGGCAATCAACGCGACACCCGCACCCAGCCACGGCAGGTTGGAGAGCGGATAACCCGCACCGATCACCGCCCCGCCCAGCCACGCACCAGAGGCATTACCCAGATTGAATGCGCCTTGATTGAGTGTCGGGGCCAGATTGGGCGCACCTTGCGCCTTGTCGATCACCCGCACCTGGGCCGCCGGCACTACGGCAAAAGAGAACATCCCCCACAAGAACACCACCACCAGCGTGGGGATCTTGTAATGGCACGCCCAGGAGAAAATGGCCAGGATCACCGCCAGCATAAAGAAGGTGATCGCCATGCCACGCATGAGTTTCCAGTCAGCCAGTCGCCCGCCCAACAAGCCACCTACAGTAATACCAGCGCCAAACAGCAAGAGCACCCAGCTTTCCTGAGCGGCGGTAAAGCCCGTGACATCCAGCAAGATGTAGGCGATATAAGTCACCACACTGAACATGCTGACCGAGGCCAGGGTGCTGGTGAGCAGCGCAAGCTGGGTTTGCGTGTGCAGAATTTTGCGGAACTCGCCCAGAATACCGTCGCCCCTGGGTGTGGGAACGTGTGGCAACCACACAGTCAGCGCTGTCGCCGCCAGCACGCCAATACCCACCACAGCCCAGAACGGAGAACGCCAGCCCAGCGCATGTCCGAGGGCCGTACCAAACGGCACACCCACAATATTGGCCACGGTCAGGCCGGTGAACATCAACGCTACCGCTTGAGCCCGCTTGTTTTGCGGGACCAGATCTGCCGCTACGACCGAGCCAATACCAAAGAACGCGGCATGGCAAAACGCGGTGATCACCCGTGCGGCCATCAAGGCGTAATAGCCAGGCGCCAATGCACACAGCGCATTGCCCAGAATGAACAGCCCCATCAACCCTACCAGTGCCTGCTTGCGCGGCCATTTGGCGGTGACGACGGCGAGAATCGGTGCCCCGATTGTTACGCCAATGGCGTAACCAGAAATCAGCATGCCCGCAGCGGGCGTAGATACCCCGAAATCTTTGGCCACTTCGGGCAAGAGACCCATGATGACGAACTCGGTAGTCCCGATTCCGAATGCAGCGGCGGCTAGCGCCAATAGAGCCAGATACATCGTGTATTCCTGTTACCGGCGCGTTGATGGCGCCGCCAAGTGCAAATTGACCAGTCGATTAGTGTTGTTGCGGCAGTAGTCTGCCTGCTTTATGCGATGCGCATTATGACAGTTCCCTCATATTTATTGGGCATCTTGTTGGCCATGGCCGCTAACGGCCGCACCAGCCTCTGGCGCCAGTCTGATGCTATCGATGACAGCCAGCAGCGCGATCACCGCAATCAACGCAAACGAGAGGCGAAAAGCCAGTGTTGAGGGCGCGCTGGCGCCATGCCCCAACCACGTTTGCGCCAGGCGCAATGCCACTGCTCCCAAAGCAATCCCCATGCCCGAGTTCATTTGCTGTAACACGCTGAACAAGGTGGTCGCGCCAGTCATGCGCGCCTGCGGCACGTCGGCAAAACCGATCGTGTTGAGTGCGGTAAATTGCATGGAGCGACACAAGCCGCAAAAAAACAGGACCAGACAGATCAACCACAACGGTGTGTCGGGGGTGAACATCGCGCACAGGGCAAAACCCGCGGCAACAAGCACACCGTTGCCCACCATCACCGTGCGAAAACCCAGACGCCGCATGATCCAGGTGGTGCCAGGTTTCATGGCCAGATTGCCGGCAAAGAGCGCCAGCACCAGAAAACCGGATGTCACCGCACTCCAGCCAAACGCTAGCTGGAACATCAGCGGCAGCAAAAACGGTGCGCTCCCAATGGCGATGCGGAACAGCGACCCACCCACTACCGTCACGGCAAAGGTCGGGATACGCAGCGCGGTCAGATCAACCAGAGGTTGGCTAACCCGGCCCATATGCCAGGCCGCCACGGCCAGCGCGGCCACACCCAGCACCAGCAAACCCGTGGTCAGCGCGAGATCCAGCGGCTGATGGCTGGCGGCATCCAGCCCCATCATCAGGGCACTGCAGCCGATGCCGCTGCTGATAAACCCCCATACGTCGAACGGACGCGGGCCAGCGCCACCCGCTGGCACCAGTTTCAGCGCAAAGATCAGCGCAATCAGCCCCAGCGGCACGTTCAAAAGAAAAATCCAGTGCCAGGACAGCCAGGTGGTGATCAGCCCGCCCACCGGCGGCCCGATTACCGGAGCCACCAGCCCCGGCCAGGTGATGGTGGCAATGGCACGTACCAGTTCATGCGGCCGGGTATTACGCAACACCACCAGCCGGCCGACCGGCACCATCATTGCCCCACCCAGACCTTGCAACACACGCGCCGTGACAAATTGCGCCAGGCTGGTGCACAAGCCGCACAGCAACGACGCCAGTGTGAATAACAAAATGGCGGCACTGAATACACGACGCGGGCCGAAACGGTCCGCCAGCCAGCCACTCAGCGGAATAAACACCGCCAGCGCCAGCATATAAGCACTTAAACCGGCCGATAAGCGCGCCGGGGCAACGCCAAAGCTGTGGGCCATCTGCGGTAAAGCCGTGGTGATGACGGTGGCATCCAGGTTTTCCATAAAAAACGACGCCGCCACCAAAAACGCCACCCAGCGCACCGCAGTGTTCTCTGGCGCAGACGGGACACTCACGCAATCGCCCCGCCGCCATCGACCAGCACGGTAGAGCCTGTGGCAAACGGCGTGCTGGCCAGATACAACACGGCATTGGCGATATCTTGCGGCTGGCCGACGCGTCTTGCGGGCAATCTGGCTGCGGTTTTCTCAAAGACTTGCTGGCGATCTGCCTCGGGCATTTTGTCCCACAGCGGCGTGACGATCATGCCGGGGGAGACGGTGTTCACCCGCACGGGCGCCAACTCCAATGCCAGGCCGCGCGCCAGTGACTCAATGGCAGCGTTGATGGCACCTTGCAATACCGAATTCTGGCTGGGGCGCACGGCCAGAAAACCGGACACAAACGTCAGCGACGCCCCAGGCGCAAAACGGGCCACACGGGCAATCCGATATGCGCCCCAGAACTTGCTATCCATGGCGCGGTAAGCCTCTTCCAGCGCCAGCGCCCGCACCGGGCCCGTGGGTGTTTGCGCGGCAGAAATCACAATGTGATCCCACGGCTCGGTACTGGTAAAGAAGCGTTCAATGGCCGCGTTGTCTGCGGTATCCAGCGCAATCACCGCCACCTGATGGCCAATCTCTTCGGCCGCTTTGGCCAGCTTGTCGGCAGAGCGTGAAGCAATCGTCACGCTGGCCCCGGCCTCTGCAAAAGATTGTGCAACGGCAAAGCCGATGCCAGAGCTACCGCCAATAACCAATACCCGCTGCTGCTCAAAAGAAGCCATGATCGCCCCCGGATTAATGTGATTGAAGTGATGGATGAGTTGGAACAATACGCAGTCTAGGCTTTATCCATAGCACGGATAATCCGGCCCCAAATTGAAAGACTTTCCGGTTTTATCGAATAATCATGCGCTCTGCCTGGCGGTGCGGCTTGCCCGGCAAGGCACATGGGCGGACAATCCGGCTCTGACTCGGGGTGTCTTTGTGCAAAGCAAAGGCTGAGAGAAACCCGTTACCTGATCCAGATCATGCTGGCGTAGGGAAGTCTTACGGCTCCCCCTGCCCGCGCGCGTCGCCAAGGAGCCTGTTCAAGATGTCTGCATCCACCCCTACCACTTTGCCGCTGGCCACGCTGGCCCAGGAACTGACGCGCTTTCGCTCCGCCTGCCCACTGGTGCATGTGCTGACCAACGAAGTCGTGCAGGAAATCACCGCCAATGTGTTGCTGGCTGCGGGTGCAGCCCCTGCCATGATCGTGGCAGAAGAAGAAGTCCCCACCTTTGCCGCGATTGCCGGCGCCGTGCTGATCAATGTCGGCACGCTGCACGCCACACGCCTTGCCGCCATGCAACAGGCAGTGACGGCCGCCAGCGCGGCCGGCGTACCGTGGACACTAGACCCTGTAGCCGTGGGCGCGCTCAAATACCGGACCGATGCCTGCCAGGCGCTGATCCGCCAGAAACCCGCCGCCATTCGTGGTAACGCCTCAGAGATCATGGCACTGGCCGGTGCCGGTAAAGGCGGCCGTGGCGTAGATAGCACGTCTGGCTCGGATGCTGCGCTGGATGCAGCGCGTTTTCTGGCCCATGAAACCGGTGCAATCGTCGCCGTAACCGGCGAGACCGACTACATCACCGATGGCAAAACCACCCTGGCGACGCCCTGGGGCCACCCGCTGATGACGCGTGTAGTGGGCACCGGTTGCGCGCTCTCTGCCTTGGTCGCGGCCTTTACCGCAGGTGCGACCAACCGGCTGGAGGCCGTCGCCAGTGCCTGCGCCATGGCGGGCATGGCCGGGCAATACGCGCAAAAGCAAAGCCACGGGCCGGGATCGTTCAAGGGTGCATTTCTGGACGCGCTCTACCATATCCAGCCCGAAAACCTGGTGGAGATCAGCGCGTGAATCCGGTTGATCTGACGCTTTATCTGGTGCTGGACCCAGACCTGTGCGGCGGGCTGGAAAACATGGTCGACACCGCACGCATTGCGGCACAGCACGGCGCCACGGTGATCCAGTTACGCGCACCCAACCAGAAAAAACGCTGGTGGTTGCATGCGGCCCAACAACTCAAGGCAGCGCTCGATCCACTCAAGGTGCCCTTGATCATCAATGACCATATTGATATTGCGCTCGCCGTCGATGCCGCAGGTGTTCATGTCGGCCAGTCTGATCTGCCACCCGATGTCGTACGCCGGTTGATCGGCCCGGACAAAATCCTGGGCCTGTCGACCAGCAACGCTGAACAACTGGCCGCCGTGCCGCTGGATATCGTCGATTACATTGGCGTCGGCCCGGTTTACCCGACCGGCACCAAACTTGATGCCTCACCCGTGATCGGGCTGGCTGAATTTGCCCGCTTGATGCACGCCAAAACGCTGCCCGCCGTCGCCATTGGCGGTATCAAGCATGGCACGGCTGCGCCGCTGATTGCCGCGGGTGTCGAAGGCGTTGCCGTGGTCTCTGCTATTTGTGGCCAGCCAGACCCGGCTGCCGCTACCCGCCAGTTACTCAACGAAATTACCGGAGCGCGTTCATGATCGCCCATGCTTTGACTATTGCGGGTTCGGATTCTGGCGGCGGTGCCGGCATCCAGGCCGACCTGAAGACTTTTTCTGCCCTGGGCGCCTATGGCATGAGCGTGCTCACTGCCCTCACCGCGCAAAACACGCAGGGCGTCAGCGCCGTGCACCCGGTACCACCAGAGTTTGTCGGCGCGCAGATTGACGCGGTGTTCAGCGATATCCGCGTTGATGCGGTCAAGCTGGGTATGCTGGCAACAGCACCGATTATCGAAGCCGTGGCAGACGGTCTGCTGCGCTTTCAGCCCACGCATGTGGTGCTCGATACCGTCATGATCGCCAAAGGCGGTCACCCCTTGCTGGCGAGCGACGCGGTCAGCGCTATCCGCGAGCGTCTGCTGCCCATCTCGTCGCTGATTACCCCCAATCTGCCGGAAGCCGCCGCTTTGCTGGAATGCGATGTCGCCACGACTGAGGCCCAAATGCGCCAACAGGGCCATGCCTTGATTGCCGGTGGCGCCAAAGCCGTGTTGATGAAGGGCGGCCACCTTGGCGGCGAGGAAAGCCCGGACTGGCTGATCACCCCGCATTCTGAAACCCGTTTTGCCAACCCGCGCATTGCTACCCGCAATACCCATGGAACAGGGTGTACCCTCTCTGCCGCGCTGGCTGCATTGCGGCCACAACATGACAATTGGGAAGACACGGTCGCCGCTGCCCGCGCCTGGCTGCAAGAAGCGCTCAAGGCCGCAGACCGGCTGGATGTGGGGCACGGCATTGGGCCGGTGCACCATTTTCACGCCTGGTGGTAAGGGGTGCGCCAGGTCTCAGTTGATCGGCGCGGCCGATCGGTAGCGAGTGTGTCTGGCCGGATTCTTGCTTGAAATTGCGGTGCTCTCCTTAGGTGTTCATACAGATTCATGCTGCGCATCTTGCTTGTTACCGACACCGCCAAACCCATCGGTGAGTTGCGTGAAACCCTGCTGCAACAGGGTTATGACGTGCTCACCGATGCGCGCAGCTCTACCGCACTGCTTAGCAGCGTAGAGCGCCAGCGGCCAGACGTCGTGATCATCGACACCGAAAGCCCCTCCCGCGATACGCTGGAGCAACTCTCGGTGATGAACTCGCTCGCGCCGCGCCCGGTGGTTATGTTTACCCCAGACGCAGACCAGCAGCATATCCGCGCCGCCGTGGGCGCGGGTGTCACCACCTATGTGGTCGACGGGCTGGATGCAGGCAAACTCTCACCCATTATTGAGGTGGCCATGGTGCGTTTTGCCGAAGACGACAAGCTGCGCCAGCGCCTTGCCAAAGTGGAACAACAACTGGCGGATCGCAAACTGATCGATCGGGCCAAAGGCTTGCTGATGGACAAACGCGGTATGGCCGAAGCGGCCGCGTTTGAAATGCTGCGCACGCAGGCCATGAAACAAGGCATCACCCTGGCCGAAATGGCACGCCAGGTGATCGCCATGGCCGATTTGCTCGGCTGACGGAGAAACACGATGTCCACGCCCCAACACAATGCCACCACACCAGAAAAAACCCGCCTGCGCGTGGGTTTCATGGCGCTCACCGACTGCGCGCCGGTGGTTATGGCGCACACGCTGCAACTGGCTCAGCACCACGGGCTACAACTGGAACTGGTACGCCAGTCCTCCTGGGCGGCGATCCGGGACAAATTGATCTCTGGCGAACTGGACGCTGCACACACGCTGTACGGCCTTGCCTACAGCATGGAGTTGGGCATCGCCGGGCCACAATGCGATATGGCCGTATTGATGACCTTGAACCAGAACGGGCAAGCCATCACGGTATCCAACCTGCTGGGCGACTTGCTGCGCAGCGGTCAAACCTTGCGCCAGATTGCGGATGCTGCCGACAAACCACTGGTCTTTGCGCAAACTTTCCCGACCGGCACCCACGCCATGTGGCTGTATGAATGGCTGGCGCGCGAGGGGATTGATCCTCTGAGGGAGATCCGCAGTGTGGTCATCGCCCCGCAAGAAATGACTGGCGCGCTGGCCAGTGGTCTGCTGGACGGTTTTTGCGCCGGTGAACCCTGGCCGGCCAAGGCAGAGCACGAACAAGTGGGCCGCACCTTGCTGGCAACCAGTCAGCTCTGGCCCAATCACCCGGAAAAAGTCCTGGCCTGCCGCCGCGACTTTGCCGCGCTCTACCCCAACACCGCACGCGCCTTGATTGCGACCTTGCTGGATGCCTGCCAATGGCTGGATGTCCCGGCCAATCGCCGGGAAGCGGCCGCTGTGCTGGCACAAGCGGAGTATGTTAATTGTCCGGCCAGCCTGATTGCTCCGCGTTTGCTGGGCGATTATGGCAACGCGCTGGCCCAGCCAGCCGGTGTGCGCTTTTATGCCGATGGCGCGGTTAACCCGCCGCTGGCGTCTGATGGCGCGTGGTTTGTGCAGCAGTTTTTGCGGTGGGGGTTGCTGGCTGATCAGCGCGTTGATCCGGCTGCAGTGGCAGCGCGGGTTAATCAGGTGGATTTGTATGCGCAGGTGGCGGGGGCTCGTGGCTAGCCCTTTTCCGGCTGGTGCTACTTCGTAGCGTGGATGAAGCGCACCCTGCCTCCACAAAGTCGCTGAGTGCTGCGAATGGCCGTTGCAGCAAGGTGGCGGGGTGGCCATATGTGCAAGCATGATCTGCCTGCCTCCCCTTGACTCGTCATTCCCGCGGAAGCGGGAATCCAGTCGGCCACCAGCGGTGGCCTTTGCTGGCAAGAACCACTTCGTAGCCCGGATGGAGCAATAGCGGTAATCCGGGGTGGCTGGCCTGGTTCATATTGTTGTAGGTGATAGCGCCTGGCGGCGCGGGTTTTAAAGGCATTTGATACCCGCGGTGGCGGGAGCACGTTCCTTTCTTTGCTTCGCCAAAGAAAGGAACCAAAGAAAGGCGACCCCAGCCCTGCGGCCCTCCGGGCTGCCCTCGGTTGGTCGGGAGCCTTAGGTCTCCCTCCACGCCCTCGGCGCTTGGCTTTAAATGGGGGAGAACGTCAAAAGCAACTTCACCCTCAACACCAACAACACCAACAACACCAACCTTCCCCTATTTCGCTTCTTTCATCCTGAAAATCACACCCCTTCCCCGCACAAATGATGGGCAATCAGCACCACCGCAGTGCAACAAATCTTGACCTCCCATTCCCTGCACCAATCCAGAAAACCCCTGAAAGCCAGTCCACAAGCCAGTTTTCATGACTTTGGCATGACCTGGCACGCGCCTTGCTAATCATCAAGCATCCCGGCACAACGATGTGCGGGGTGAATGCAGTGCACCAG
>JASLES010000300.1 GCA_030151005.1 Silvimonas sp. | reverse complement strand
CCTTAGGCTCCCGACCAACCGAGGGCAGCCCGGAGGGCCGCCAGGCTGGGGTCGCCTTTCTTTGGTTACTTTCTTTGGCGAAGCAAAGAAAGTGACGTGGGCCCGGCACCCCGGGTATCAAATGCTTTTATAACCCTGCGCCAAAGGCGCTAACAAAAATGGTTCTCGCCAGAGAACGGAGCCGTTCCGGCTCCAGACAGGATTCCCGCCTCCGGCTCCATCCGGGCTACGACCAGACAGTGGCGATCTGTGGCGGCCGGGCTGAATTCCCGCCTCCGCCCGCAAACCTCAATTCATCCGCCCCAACTTGCGCAAAAGCTGCCGCAACAACTTCACCCCCACCGGCCAATCCCCATGGCCAGAATCCACATTGATGTGGCCCACACCAGACAATGGCACCAGTTCACTACCCCACGTGGCCGCCAGCGCGGTGGCGCGATCCAGCGTGCAAGTGGGATCGTTGTCACTGGCCACGACCACGCTCGGAAACGGCAGCGGACGTGCCGGCAAGGGCATGAAGCCCTGAAAGCTGTCGGGCGCTTCATCCCGGGTGACATCCGCCGGCGCCACCAGCAGTGCGCCGCCAATCTGGTGCGCGCGGCGCGTCAGCGCGGACCAGTGCCCTACCGTCACGCAGCCCAGGCTGTGGGCCACCAGCACAGCGCGGCCAGGCGCACGGTCCAGCGTGCGCTCCAGTTCGGCCACCCATTCAGCGGCACGCGGTTTTTCCCAGTCTTGCTGTTCCACGCGGATCAGCTCCGGGTATTGCTCGCACCAGCGGGTTTGCCAGTGCTCATCGCCAGAACCGCGCCAGCCCGGCGCGACGACAATGCTGTTACCGGCCTCCAGCCAGCGTTCGATCGGGTCGATCATCATTGTGTTTATCCCCGTGGTTCACCCAGATAAAAGCCTTGCAGCAGATCGGCCCCGGCGTCGCGCGCGATGCTGTGCTGGGCAGCGGTTTCGATGCCTTCTACCACCACGGTGGCGTCCAGCTCGTGCAGCAGTGCCACCAGGCGTGGCAGCGCGCGTTGCAAGCGGTGCGAAGTCGCCGCCTCCGCAATCAGTGCCTGATCCAGCTTGACCACGTGGGGCTCCAGTTGCCACAGCCGATCCAGGTTGGCATGGCGGCTACCAAAATCGTCGATGGCGATGCGATAACCCAGCTTGCGGTAGTTGTTCACCGCGTCCCGCACCCGGTTGAGTTCTCCGGGCACAATTTCGTCTTCCACAATTTCCAGCACGATCTGCGCCGCTTGCCAGTTCACACTGTGCAGTACCCGCTCAAACACCACGCCGTGGCGTTCCACCCCGGTTAACAGGCTGGGGTGCACGTTCAGAAACAAGCGTTTCTGGTCACTATGAAAGGTGGCGTAGTTGTACAGATGCAGCGTGCGGGCCAGCCGGTCAAAACTGATCAGGCGCCCGTGTGCGGCAGCGGCCTGGAATGCGCCAGCCGGCGAGAGCGGCTTGCCCCGCGTGGTCGCCCGCAACAATGCTTCATGCCCGTAGACGTTGCCATCTGCGTCAAACACCGGCTGAAAAACGCTGGTCAGTGCCAGCCCCAACGCACGCACACCCATCCCGCGAGAGCCGTCGATCGAAAAGCCGGCTTCAGGCCAGTCTTGCCGGATGAAATCCGGCAGCGGCAGTGGCAGTACAGAGGTGTCTTGTTGCGTCATGGCAGAGGCCTTACCGCCGCAAACCAGCGTAAAGATGGACAAAAATGGACAAAAACGCGGTTTGCGGCAAAAAAAAGGCCAGGTCCGCAGACCTGGCGGTCAGACCGTGGTGTTACCCGTGATCCGTGATTACTTGTTCGGCTGCGGCGTCAGGCGCAAATATGGGCGCACGGCGCGGTAACCTTTGGGGAAGCGCTGACGGATTTCGGCTTCATCCTGCAAGGAGGGCACGATCACCACTTCATCACCGTCCTGCCAGTTGGCCGGCGTGGCCACCTTGTAGTTGTCGGTCAGTTGCAGCGAATCAATCACGCGCAGGATTTCGTTGAAATTGCGCCCCGTAGATGCCGGGTAGGTCAGCGTCAGGCGGATTTTCTTGCTGGGGTCGATGATGAACACGGTACGCACCGTGGCATTGGCCAGCGAGTTGGGGTGGATCATGTCGTACAGCGTGGCGACTTTTTTGTCCGCGTCGGCAATGATCGGAAAATTGACCCGGGTGTTCTGGGTTTCGTTGATGTCTTCAATCCACTTGCTGTGCGAATCCAGCGGGTCAACGCTGACCGCCAGTGGTTTGACGTTACGTTTTTTGAACTCGTCAGCCAGTTTGGCGGTGTAGCCCAGTTCTGTGGTGCACACCGGCGTAAAGTCGGCCGGGTGAGAGAACAGCACAATCCATTTATCACCAGCCCATTCATGGAAATGGATCGGGCCTTCAGAAGAGTCTTGCGTGAAATCGGGGGCAACATCGCCCAGGCGCAGCGTCATCGTATTACTCCTGCTTCAATAGGATACGGCTTGTGCGTGTCATGACCAGGGCCAGGCGGCCCGCCTGTACGGATGCGGCGGCGTACGCCGGCATCCGTACCCTGCTTATAGCCTGGGCCGTCTTATCGTGCGTTATAAATCTGGTCGAAAACGCCACCATCCGAGAAGTGTGTTTGCTGGGCTTTGGTCCAGCCGCCAAACACGTCATCGATGTCAAACAGTTGTACTTTGGGGAACTGGCTGGCGTACTTGGCGTACACGTCCTTGTCGATCGGGCGGTAGAAATTGCGGGCAGCAATCTCCTGGCCTTCCTTGCTGTACAGATACTTGAGGTACTCCTCAGCCACCTTGCGGGTACCCTTCTTGTCGACCACCTTGTCCACTACGGCCACCGGCGGCTCAGCCTTGATCGAGATCGACGGGGTCACAATGTCAAACTTGTCGGCACCAAATTCCTTTTGCGACAACACGGCTTCGTTTTCCCAGGCCAGCAGCACGTCACCCAGACCACGTTGTGTGAAAGAGATGGTTGAGCCACGGGCGCCGGTATCGAGCACCGGCACGTTCTTGTATACCTTCTGGATGTAATCCTTGGCTTTGTCATCCGAACCGTAGGTTTTCTTGGCCCAGCCGTAAGCGGCCAGATAAGCCCAACGTGCGCCGCCGCTGGTTTTCGGGTTGGCGGTAATGACCTTCACATCAGAGCGCACCAGATCGGTCCAGTCCTTGATGTGCTTGGGGTTGCCCTTGCGGACCAGGAACACGATGGTGGAGGTATACGGCGTGGCATGGTCCGGCAGCTTGGCTTGCCAGTCCGGGCTCAGCAGTTTGCCCTTGTCGGCCAGCACGTCGATGTCATAGGCCAGCGCCAGCGTCACCACATCGGCTTGCAGGCCATCTAGTACAGAGCGGGACTGCGCACCAGAACCACCGTGAGACTGGCGAATGGTGACGTCATCACCGGTCTTGGCCTTGTAGTACTTGGCAAAGGCCTTGTTGTAATCCTGGTATAGCTCACGGGTCGGATCATAAGACACGTTGAGCAGTTCGAAACTGGCGGCCAGCGAAGACGTGGCGGCGAAAGCAAAAACGAGCGAGGTCAGCAGGGGTTTGAGGCTCATGGCGGTTCTCTTAGGCTTGTTATTTATCAAGACAAGCCAGATCATGCCATTTAGCTATTTAACACCAAAGACTATTAAACTAATTTCTAATGCCTTTCAGAAATATACGAACAGCTCGCGTTCCAGCGCCACATGACAAGCCAGACGCGGCAGTTCCGGGCTGTCTGGCTGTTCTTTTGCGGCCGATGGCGCCATCAGCCCAATGCGGATCAGCACGTTGCGCTCTATGCCGGATAACTGCACCGGGCGCGGCTGGCCCTCATGCAGCAAACGCACCACGCACGCACCGCAGGTGCCCTGCCCGCAGCGCCAGCTCATGGGTAACTGGCCGGCGCTGACCTGATCACGCACCACATCGATCAGGCGCTGGCC
>JASLES010000229.1 GCA_030151005.1 Silvimonas sp. | reverse complement strand
GGGGCATTGGGGTTGGCAATGATGATGGCGCCGCAATCCTGGTTGTAATCGGCCAGGTTGATGCGCATGTTTTCATCCAGCGGCACCTGTTTGCTGGTGACGCCATACAAGCCGCAATACACCGGATAAAACGAATAGCTGATATCCGGATGCAAGAGCGGCTTGTCATGCTTGAGCAGCGCCATAAAGGTATGGGCCAGCACTTCGTCCGAACCGTTGCCGACAAACACTTCATTGGGCGCAATACCGTGATAGCGGGCGATAGTCTCTTTGAGACGATCTGCATTCGGGTCCGGGTACAGGCGCAGCGCGTCGCCGCTGGCAGCGGCGATTGCGTCGAGCACATGCCGGGACGGGCCGAACGGGTTCTCATTGGTATTGAGCTTGATCAGATTGGCAATCTTGGGTTGCTCACCCGGTACATACGGGGTCAGCGTTTGGACGATGGGGCTCCAGAAACGGCTCATGGCATTGGTTCACGAGATCGGGTTGATTGGGATCACATCGTATCATGAAGCGCGGGGAGGGCCGGCGGTAGGGTGGGGACGGCTCGTGCCGTTGCGAGGTTGGCGGAAGGGGGGATTTGGAGCGGTAGCGATAATCCACCTTGGCTGGTTTCAAACATGAACCGCTGTTAGCGCCTGCGGCGCGGTGGGTTTTGATACCGGCGGTGGCCGGAGCACGTTACTTTCTTTTGTTTCGCCAAAAGAAAGTAACCAAAGAAAAGGCGACCCTGCGACAGTGCCCCTTCGGGGTTCCCTGCGCTTCTCGCAAGGCGCGGCTGGCTCGGGAACTCGGGCTACGCCCTCAAACACCCCTCCGCCGAAACCCCGCGCCTTGCTGCGATGCTCGGCACTGCCGGAGGGGAGGTACGTCAAAAGCAACGGCAACGGCAACGGCAACGGCAACGGCAACCCCAACCCCAACCCCAACCCCAACCTCGCAAACCGTCCGTACGCAAGAATGGTTTAGCTGGTCCACCACTTCGTCATTCCGGCCTTGAGCCGGAATCCAGTCAGCAGCCCACCGGGCTGCCTACGGTGGATTGTCGCTACGCTCCGAATCCACCCTACAAAACTGGCACTCAGATGATCTGGCTGTTGCTGTTGCTGTTGCTGTTGCTGTTGCTGTTGCTTTTGACTTTCTTCCCCCATCAAAGCCCAGCGCCGAAGGAGTGGAGGGAGACCCCAGGCTCCCTACTGACTGAGGGAAGCCCGGAGGGCCGCCAGGCTGGGGTCGCCTTTCTTTGGTTACTTTCTTTGGCGAAGCAAAGAAAGTAACGTGCTCCGGCCACCGCCGGTATCAAAACGCCTTTAATAGCGCGCCGAAGGCGCTAACACCCGTACCGACATTGTCCATGGCAGCCACCCCGGATTCCGGGCCTTCATCCGGGTTACAACGTGACGACTGCCAGCAAAGGCCACCTGCGGCGGCCGTACTGGATTCCCGCCGGAATGATGAGTCAGTGGCTCAAGGTAAGCCCCCCACCGCTGGCTAATATCGTGGGGAAGATGCAAATCCACTAAAAGAGCCGCCGGTACAACCGGCAGACACCCCCAACAAAAAACCGGCTCAAGGCCGGTTTTTTGCTACTCCACTGACAAAGCCAACCTTAACGTCGATCCCGATCAATCGCCAACCCACCAAACGATTGGCGCACCGGCATAATCTCAATGGTGTTGATGTTGACGCGATCCGGCCGCGAGGCAATCCAGTAAATGGCATCGGCAATATCCTGCGGGGTCAGCGGCTCGGTGCCGTTGTAAACCGTCGCCGCGCGCTCGTCATCGCCGTGAAACCGTACGTTGGAGAACGTCGTGCCGCCCACCATACCGGGCTCCACATCCGTCACCCGTACGCGCGTGCCCAAAAGGTCTGCACGCAGGTTCAGCGAGAACTGGCGTACAAACGCCTTGGTCGCACCATAGACATTCCCGCCCGGATAGGGCCAGCGCCCGGCCACAGAGCCCAGGTTGACGATGGCACCCCGATCACGAGCCACCATGCCGGGTAGTACGGCGCGGGTGACATACATGAGGCCCTTGATGTTGGTGTCGATCATGCGTTCCCAGTCGGTCAGGTCCGCGCGTTGTGCGGGCTCCAGACCCAGCGCCAGACCGGCGTTGTTGACCAGCACATCGATCTCGGCAAATTCGGCCGGCAGGCCTGCCAGTGCGGCAATGACAGCCGCGTTGTCGGTCACATCCAGTGTCAGTGCATGCACCTTGCCGGGGTATTGGCTGGCCAGCACGGCCAGGGCGTCAGTGCTGCGGGCGGCAGCAATGACCTTGTGGCCTTCATCCAGAAAGCGGCGGGCGGTGGCCTCACCGATGCCGATGCTGGCGCCGGTTACGAGTACGATCATTGGGTTTCTCCAGCGTTGATACGATCCATGCCGTGATCTTGCCGCAGCGCAGCAGCGCTGGCTAGCGCAGTGTCAAGGCGGATGGGGCAGCACAGTCCGGTCAGTGGCACTGTGCCTCGCCCGATTCAAACTGATGGAACTGCTCTACGCAATCCGCCGTTTCTACCTGCACGGTCACGTGGCCGACATTGAACTCGCTGGCCAGCCGTTGCTGAATACGCGTCACGATGGCCGCCTGATCCGCGCCCGGTTCGGCCACGGCGTGCAGCGTGACCATCAGTTGTTCGGCTGTCATGGCCCAGGCGTGGATGTGATGGATGTCGGTCACGCCTTCAATATGCTGCTCCAGATCGGCCTTGATGTCGGTCAGTTGCAGATTGGGCGGGGTGCCTTCCAGCAGGATATGTGTAGTGGCTTTGACAATCTGCCAGGCACTTTTCAGGATCAACAAGGCGACCAGCACAGACAACAAGGGGTCGATCGGGGTCCAGCCAGTAAATCGGATGATCAGCGCGGCAATAATGGCCGCAACCGAACCCAGCATGTCACCCAGCACGTGCAACCAGGCACTGCGCATATTCAGGTTTTCCTGGTTGCCGCCATTGAGGACATAGAACGCGGCAATGTTCGCGGCCAGCCCGATCCCGGCTACCCATAACATTGGGCCGGACAAAATGGGGACGGGTTGCGCAAAGCGCACGATGGCTTCGTACAAAATCCACGCCGCCACCAGAAACAGCGCGCAGCCATTCACAAAGGCCGCCAGGATTTCCAGCCGTTTGTAGCCAAAGGTCAGCCGCGCGTTGGCCGGCCGTTTGCCAATGTGCAAGGCCAGCCAGGAAAAGCCCAGCGCTGCGGCATCTGACACCATATGACCGGCATCAGCCAGCAAGGCGAGCGAGCCCGACCAGATACCGCCGACGATCTCTACCACCATGAATGCGGCGATGATGACAAAGGCCGCGGCAATACGGCGCTGGTCGGTCACACCGTGGGCGTGGCCAAAAGTGTGGTCATGGTCGTGATGATGGCCATGATCATGGCCTTTGTGATCGTGGCCGGCGTGATTGTGGCCATGATCGGCATGGTCATGCCCGCAGGACGCGCCGTGCTCATGCGGGGCAGGGGGGCTGGCTGGACGGTAAGAGGATGTCATCAGTCGGTCTCAAAGATAGCGGACGATCTGTTTGAACTCGTCCAGTGCTTCGCGCTGGCCCGTTTCACCGGCGGCATCCACCGCGTGTTCAAGGCAATGATCAATATGGTCTTGCACCAGTTGGCGCTTGGCACTGGCAATGGCTTTTTCTACGGCCTGTAGTTGCTGGGCAATATCCAGGCAAGCGCGTTCTTCTTCCAGCATGCGCATGATGGTTTTCAAGTGGCCTTCGGCGCGGCGCAAGCGGTTGAGGATTTCCGGATGGTCAGTGTGTTTCATGGCTGCATGGTATCCCCCCGGGGGGGATGTGGCAATCCAGAGTTCCCGAAAAAATACCAAACACATATTGCGCGAGCGCAAACGTAGTTTTACAATTTTCAGTAATTAGTGAAAATTCAGAAATACCAGAAACGAAAAACCAAAAAATAGCGACGGTGCAGACGCGCCGCGCACCCACTGGCAGATCAGAACATGCAACTTACCGAGCTTACCGAGCGCTTCATCCTGCATTTTGGCGAGATGGGCAGCCGCTGGGGCGTGAATCGCACCGTCGGCCAGATCTACGCCGTCCTCTTCATTTCAGAACGCCCGCTCAACGCCGACGAGATCGGCGAGACCCTGGGTTTTTCCCGCTCCAACGTCAGCATGGGCCTCAAAGAATTGCAGTCCTGGCGCTTGTGCAAAATGAGCCACCTGCCGGGCGATCGGCGCGAATACTTTGAAGCGCCCAAAGACGTGTGGGAGATTTTCCGCACCCTGGCGGAAGAGAAGAAAAAGCGCGAAATCGACCCCACGCTGTCCATGCTGCGCGATGCCATGCTGGTCAACCCCACCAACGATGAAGAACGCTACGCCCAGGAGCGCATGCAGCAAATGCATGAGCTGATTGACCTGGCCACGGGCTGGTTTGACGAGATTCATCGTTTGTCTCCACAAACGCTGGAGAACCTGATGCGGCTGGGTAGCAAGGTGCAAAAGGTGCTGGGTCTTGCGGACCGCCTGCGCGGTGATCGCACCGAGAGCTGAGCCGCCGGTATCCCGGGCCGCCTTTGTCGCGGTTCCGGCCCGCAAATCCCCGTTTGCATGTCTAGACTGACAATACCCTGGTAGCACGCGGTGCTACTTGTCACGGAGCGGCAGTATGCAGTTGCCATCTTTTGACCGGCGTCTGGCGCTGGAAATCACCGGCGTGCTGATCGTCAAGTGCGCGTTGTTGTGGCTGGCCTGGAATGCGTGGTTTGCGCATCCGGCGGCCAAAGACATGAATATGCCCACTGATCTTGTGCGGCAACAAATACTGGGCGTTGCCGCGTCCAGCCCCGCTTTGCGTACTCCCGGAGAAACCCCCAAATGATATTCGCCGAAGACGTGGTGACACTGTCACGGTTGCAGTTCGGCTCAACCGCCATGTTCCACTTTCTGTTTGTGCCGCTCACGCTGGGTCTGAGCTGGATTCTGGTGATCTGTGAATCCATGTACGTCATGACCAATCAGCAGGTCTACAAAGACATGACCCGCTTCTGGGGCAAGCTCTTCGGGATCAACTTTGCCATGGGGGTGACCACCGGGATCACCATGGAATTCCAGTTTGGGACCAACTGGGCGTATTACTCGCATTATGTGGGAGACATCTTCGGGGTGCCGCTGGCCATCGAAGGCATGATGGCGTTCTTTCTGGAGTCCACCTTTGTCGGCCTGTTTTTCTTTGGCTGGGACCGCCTCTCCCGCGTGCAGCATCTGGGCGTGACTTTCCTGGTGGCGCTGGGCTCCAACTTGTCCGCGCTGTGGATTCTGATCGCCAATGGCTGGATGCAGAACCCGGTGGGCGCAGAGTTCAACTACGAAACCATGCGCATGGAGCTGACCAGCATTGTCGATGTGTTCTTCAACCCGGTGGCGCAGGTCAAGTTTGTGCATACCGTGGCGGCGGGTTACGTGGCGGCCTCCATGTTTGTGCTGGGCGTATCGTCCTGGTATTTGTTGAAAGCGCGCGATACCGGCTTTGCCATCCGCTCTTTTGCCGTGGCGGCGGGTTTTGGTCTGGCCTCCGTGTTGTCGGTGATCGTGCTGGGAGATGAGTCCGGGTATACCTCCGGTGAAGTGCAGAAGGTGAAACTGGCGGCCATTGAAGCGGAGTGGGACACCATGCCTGCCCCGGCCACATTCACGGCCATTGGTATTCCTAACCAGAAAGAAGAGCGCACCGATTACGCCATCCGTATCCCGTACGTGCTGGGGCTGATTGCCACGCGCTCGGTCGACAAACAGGTCACCGGCCTGAAAGACCTCAAGGTGCAATACGAAGGCCGTATCCGCAGCGGCATGGTGGCGTACGACGCGCTGCAAAAACTGCTGGCGGGGGACAAGAGCGACGCTGTCAAACAGCAATTTGAAGCGCACAAGCTGGACTTGGGGTTTGGGCTGTTGCTGAAGAAGTACACCGACAAAGTCACTGATGCCACGCCAGAGCAGATCAAGCTGGCGGCCAATGACACCATCCCGCAGGTGCTGCCGCTGTTCTTCTCTTTCCGCATCATGGTCGGGCTGGGGTTCTTGTTCCTGTTTATCTTTGCCGCTTCTTTCTACTTTCTGGCCCGCCGCAACCTTGCCCCGCAACGCTGGTTGCTCAAGCTGATCGTGTTCTCCATCCCGCTACCATGGGTGGCGATTGAACTGGGCTGGTTTGTGGCGGAGTACGGTCGTCAGCCGTGGACGATCTCTGGCGTGCTGCCCACCATGTTGTCGGCATCCGCGCTGGAGCCCGGCCAGTTGCATTTCAGTCTGATTGGTCTGATCGGCATCTACAGCGCGCTATTTGTGATCGAGATGTATCTGATGCTCAAGTACATCAAGCTTGGCCCATCGTCGCTGCATACCGGCCGCTATCACAGTGAAAAGAAACTGACCCAGGGGAACCAGCATGCTTGATTACGAAACGCTCAAACTGATCTGGTGGGCGCTGGTCGGCGTACTGCTGATCGGCTTTGCCCTGACCGGTGGCTGGGATCTGGGCACGGCCATCCTGTTGCCCTTTATTGGCAAGAATGACGA
>JASLES010000222.1 GCA_030151005.1 Silvimonas sp. | reverse complement strand
GCGCGGAAATCGGTGCGTTCGGTGTCTTCTTTATCGAATTCGTGTTCTGCCGCCATGACTCGTGAGACTCAGAAAGATTCGGAAAAACCGAGGATTATATCAGATAACCCTCTGATCCACATGGGAACAGAAGATTCATTTTTCAATTGTGCCAGTCTGTACATTTCAGACCGGGCTTATTGCGCAATAATATAAGCGCAACATGTCAGTTAGCCGACGAGCGGGACTGGATCAGCAAGGTCATATATTCCTGCCTTTCAGCATCGGATAGCCCGCCATGGGCCTGCCTGTGTTCCAGTTCTGCCTTTCGGTTCAGTGTAGCCGCGCGCACCAGACTTTGCCCGGCCGCCACAAGCGAATTTGCAAACTCCGACTGGCGCTCTTCCGGCGGCCAGCGGTCAAACTTCTCTGCACCTTTGGCGGCCAGTGCTGCCAGCCGCGTGTAGTACTCAGATTCACGCCACAACTCCAGCAATTGCGAGGAGTTCATGCGTGCGCCGTGTTGCCGGGCCGACTTCAGGACATCCAGCAACAGATCGTCGCCATTGTCCGGCCAGGTTAACCAGACCGGCTCTACGCCTGTTGCCAGCGCTGGCTCATACAACACCAGTTGCAAAAGGCCCTGCACCATATCGGGCTGGACCCGCGGCGGCAAAAAAGGACGTTCATCCTCATCATTGCGCCACTTGCCGCCAGACTTGCGCTTACCCTTCCAGCCACCTTCAGCGCGACGCTGAAAACGTCGCTGTCCTTGCTGCGGAGCACCGCCATCCTGCTCATAACCCTGCACCGGTTGCCAACCCTCTTCTTGAGGCATGGGCGCATAGCCCGGCGGTGGTGCGTAGGGGTGATGATCTTGCGCAGTATTGCTACTCCCGCCTTGCCCTGTACTCAATATGGGTTCAAGTTCCGAGAGTTCCAGTTGGCATAATTGCGCCAACCGTTTCTTGACCATCAGCGCATAAGCCGGGGCATGCACTTTAGCCAGCAAAGGCTTGGCCAGATGAACCAGTTTGGCACGCCCTTCTTCTGTGTCCAGTTCAACTTGTGCGGAAAGTTCGCGAAGCAGAAACTGCGCCAGAGGTACAGCATCCTGGCTCACAACTTCTTCAAAGCGCTCGCGCCCGAACTCCTGCACATAACTATCCGGATCGTGCTCTTCCGGCAAGAACAGAAACGCCAGGCGCTTGCCGTCCACCAGATATTCCAGACTGTTTTCCAGCGCCCGCCAGGCCGCCTTGCGGCCGGCTTTATCGCCATCAAAACAAAACACGACTTCATCAGCCAGCTTCAACAGCTTTTGCACGTGATGCGGCGTACACGCCGTGCCCAGCGTCGCCACGGCGTATTCCACACCGTGCTGCGCCAGCATCACCACATCCATATAGCCTTCAACCACCATCACCCGGCCGTTGGCACGGATGGCGGCGCGCGCCTGCGTCAGACCGTACAGCTCCCGCCCTTTCTCAAACACCGGGGTTTCCGGACTGTTCAGATACTTGGGCTTGGCGTCGCCCATCACCCGGCCGCCAAAACCAATCACCGAACCGCGCTGATTGAGAATCGGGAACATCACCCGATCCCGAAAGCGGTCATAGCGACGATGCGATTCCTCGTCATCCCCCACCAGACCGGCTTCGGCCAACAACTTGTTCCAGTCGTAATCTTCAAATACCTGCTTGAGCGCCTGCCCCGCCGGGGCGTAACCCAGACCAAAATGCGCCGCTGTTTTGCCATCCAGCCCGCGCCCTTTCAGGTAGGCGATGGCTTGCGGTGCACTTTTGAGTTGCTGGCGGTAATAATCACCAGCCGCTTTGAGCACGTCATAAATACCGGGCTCGGCTTTGGGCTCGTTGGGGGCAGCTTCTTCCGGCACCTGCAAACCGACCGATTCGGCCAGTTTACGGATCGCTTCCGGAAAACTCAGCCCCTCATACTCCATCACGAAATTCACCGCAGAACCGTGCGCGCCGCAGCCAAAGCAGTGATAAAACTGTTTGGTTGGGCTAACCGTGAACGAGGGTGATTTTTCTTTGTGGAACGGGCAGCAGGCAGAGTAATTCTGCCCGGCCTTTTTCAACGGCAAGTAGCGTTCAACCACGTCGACCACGTCAACGCGATTGAGCAGATCCTGAATGAAGGAGTCCGGAATACGAGCCATCGGCGCGCCAGAACGGGCACACGGACGCCATCAAAAACCAGACCTTGATCGACGCGAGTGCCCTTTCTGCCTTATTGCATGCCAGCCTTAACGAGCTTGCTGACTTCGGCCATATCGGCCTTGCCGGCAAGCTGCGCCTTAAGGTCGGCCATGATCTTGCCCATGGCAGCCGGTGTCTTGCCGTGGCTGGCAATCGCGGCATTTACCGCAGCGGCCACTTCTTCGTCAGACAGGCGTGCTGGCAGGTATTCGGTCAGGACAGTGACTTCAAACTTTTCTTTGTCGGCCAGATCCTGGCGCTGCGCGGCTTCGTATTGAGTGATGCTGTCTTTGCGCTGCTTGAGCATTTTTTCGATGATGGCGGCAATGGCAGCGTCATCCAGTTCGATGCGCTCATCCACTTCGCGCTGCTTCATGGCAGCCAGCAACAGGCGGATCGTGCCAAGACGCTCCGTCTGCTTCTCTTTCATCGCCGTCTTCATGTCTTCGGTAATACGTGCCTTGAGGCTCATGCTGTTTCCTTTATAAGAACTTGAAGGTGTCGCAGCGAACGACACAAAGACGGAAAGGCCGCACGTGTGCGGCCTCTCAATATTCGATTGCGACCCGGCTTAGTACAGCTTCGGGGGCAGTTGCTGGCTGCGCAGGCGCTTGTAGTGGCGCTTCACAGCTGCGGCAAGCTTGCGCTTACGCTCAGCAGTCGGCTTCTCGTAAAATTCACGGGAGCGCAGTTCGGTCAGCAGACCGGTTTTTTCAACAGAGCGCTTGAAGCGACGCATTGCCACTTCAAAGGGCTCGTTCTCTTTAACGCGTACAGAAGGCATCGAGCAGAAATCCTGTTTGTTTAGGGCTATTGCCCGGAAGAAAGCTGGCGATTATCCACCACCTAAAAGCAAATGTCAAAACCCAACGCTTTGCGGGTGTGGCGTGAACGGGTACGATTACGTCCTTAATCCAAGAGTTTAGGTCACAGGACGAGCAGATGCTGGTGTTGGGTATTGAATCTTCATGCGATGAAACCGGGGTTGCGCTGTTTGATACCGAGCGCGGCCTTCTGGCGCATCGACTGCATTCGCAAATTGCCATGCATACAGAATACGGCGGTGTGGTGCCGGAACTGGCCTCGCGCGACCATATTCGCCGTGTTCTGCCGCTGACCGAGGCGTGCATGGCAGAAGCCGGGCTCAAACTGCCAGATATTGATGCCATTGCCTACACCGCCGGGCCGGGCCTTGCCGGTGCCTTGCTGGTGGGTGCCAGTGTGGCCAATGCCTTGGGTTTTGCGTTGCAAAAACCAGTGATCGATGTGCATCACCTGGAAGGCCATCTGCTCTCGCCGCTGTTGTCTGAACCGCGTCCGCAGTTTCCGTTTATCGCCTTGCTGGTGTCTGGCGGTCATACCCAGTTGATGGCCGTACGCGGCATTGGCCAGTATGAATTGCTGGGTGAAACAGTCGATGACGCGGCCGGCGAGGCCTTTGATAAATCCGCCAAGTTGCTGGGTCTGGGTTATCCAGGCGGGCCGGCACTTTCAAAACTGGCCGACCAGGGCGATGCCACGCGCTTCAAGCTGCCACGCCCGATGCTGCACTCTGGCGATCTGGATTTCAGCTTCTCTGGCTTGAAAACGGCCGTGCTCAATCTGGTGAAACAGCAAGCAGAACTGGATGAAAAAACCGTGGCCGATATTTGCGCGGCGTTCCAGGAAGCCATGGTCGAAGTACTACTGAAAAAATGCGTGGCGGCGCTTAAGCAAACTGGCATGCAACGCCTTGTGATTGCCGGCGGCGTTGGTGCCAACAAGCAATTGCGCAACGCACTGGACGATGCAGCCAAGCGCCGCCGCTTTGAGGTGTTCTACCCGCCACTGGCTTTGTGTACGGACAATGGCGCCATGATTGCGTTTGCAGGTGCGATGCGGCTTAAGTTTGCCGCGCCCAGCTACAGTTACAATGCGCGCCCGCGCTGGGATTTATCGAGCTTGCCCGCCGTTGCCTGAGCCCTGTGCAACGCGCCACAATGAAAAAACGCCGCCAGTCTGTTCGACTGCGGCGTTTTTTATTATTGGCTGGGGATACCGGACCGGTACACCGCCGCCGGTTACTGCAGTGCCTTGCGCATCAGCGCGCGGGGCAGCCGACTGCCACCGGCTTCTACTTCTTGTTGCTCTACGACTTCATAGCCACGGCGGGCAAAGAAGCGCTGTGCAGTAATGCTGGCATGGGTTTCCAGCTGCACCATACCCAGGTTGCGAGCGGTCCGTTCCAGCTCGCGCAAAAGTTGCGTGGCCACGCCGCTATTGGCCGCAGCAGGCGCAACGTATAACCAGTCGACCAGGTTCTCTTGCGGTACCAGCAGGATAAAACCCAGCACCGCGTCCCCATCTATGGCTTTCCAGCCAAACTGGGTGGCCAGCTTCTGACGCCAGCTATCCGTATTGTTCAGTGCCAGATCAACCCAGGCACGGCGTTGCTCCGGGCTGTAATCGGCTGCCGCCAAAACCGAAACGGAAGCAAAAAAACAGGCTTGCAAGGCCGCCAGATCATCGGCGCTGGTACGCACCAATTTCATTTGGCCACCACAAAAGACTGATCAATGACGCCCGGCAACACCAGCTGCAGGGTTTCGCCTGCGTGGATCGGGCCGACCCCTTCCGGCGTACCGGTATAGATCAAATCCCCCTCGGTCAGGCCAAAGCGGGAAGAAATCCAGGCAATCAGTGTCGGGATGTTGAATACCATATTGCGGGTATCCGCATGCTGGCGCAGTTCGCCGTCAATGTGCAGGGTAAAAGTCAGTTGGGCCGGATCGGCAATGGCCGTCACGGGTACAAAGCCAGTCAGTACGGCTGCGCCGTAATAGCCTTTGGCGAGTGTCCAGGGTTGGCCTTTTTTCTTGGCTTCTGCCTGCACATCCCGCGCGGTGAGATCCAGCCCCAGTGCATAGCCCACAACGTGATCCATGGCATGAGCCGGATCAATATTGCGCCCGCCCTTGCCGATCGCCACCACAAGTTCGGTTTCGTGATGGATCTCGCGCGACCAGGATGGCAACGGGATCGCCTCTCCCGCCGGCAAAATGGCCGAGGTCGGTTTGAGGAACACCATGGGTTCCTCGCCTATTGAGGAGCCCATTTCCGCTGCATGCGCGGCAAAATTGCGGCCAACACAAAACAGGTTGGCCACATTCAGGGTTTGATCAGCGATCTGGATTTGCGGCACGGCTTGGCTCCACATTCAGCTCAGACTAACGGGACTTTGACAGTTCTGGATGACAAATGATGCGGACACAATGATCCGGGCTCAGCCGCCCACCCAACCGGCCAGGCTTAGCATCAGGATCAGCGCCAGCCACAGCAGCACAGAGCGCCAGATCAAACCGACCGCGCTGGCCAGGTAATCCGGGTTGGCCGCATCACCCAGGCCCAGTTCCGGGCGGAACTTGACGGTGTGATCCTGGTGCAGCACATCACCCAGCTTGATGCCGATGGCGCCCGCGCCGGCGGACAGCAAGATACCGCTGGTGTAGTCCGCCCAAGTGCGCGCCTGTGCGCTCCAGCAATCCACCGCATCCTGGAAATCACCCATGATGGCAAAGCTCACGGCGGTCAGCCGGACAGGGATGTAATCGAGCAAATCCTGCACCCAGCGGGCGAAACGACCAAAGGCGTTGGGGTTATCAAACGCGCCCCATTTTTGCGCCAGCAAGCTGGAGGTGCGATAGAGCACCGCACCGGCCGGCCCAGCAAACCAGCCGAGTACGACAAACCAGAACACGGTGCCAAACACATAACGGTAAGAATCAACCAAACCTTGTTCGATGGCGACGCGAGAGATTTCGTCCTCGTTCATTTCAGAGGTGTGCTGACCGGTCCAGTCCGCCAGCAACAGGCGCGCGACATCGGTCTCGCCGGCCTGCAATGCGCGGGATATCCCGGAAAACGCGTGGCTGAACTGGCGAAAACCCATGGTGAAATACAGCATGGCCACGGTCCAGGCCACCGCCAGCGGTTTGCTGTGATGCGCCAAAACAAAATAGACAATCAACGCCACCGCCAATGGCGGAATCATGGCCAGTAGCCAGCCGTAGACGCCATTGCGAAACTCGCCGGCATCCAGGCTGCGTTCCAGATTGTTGGCCATGCGGATGAAGGCCAGATACGCAGGGTTGCGGCTGCTGATAGGGCGCAACTGCTCAAGCGCCAGCGCAAGAATCAATGCCAGAAAAGTCATAAG